>NZ_SBHM01000009.1 GCF_004028095.1 Paenarthrobacter ureafaciens
CGATTCTTACCCCTCGTTATGCTCTAGCTCACTGTCTTCAGTATGAATCCCGGCGCCGCCTCAGTGGGTCGTGCAGCTTCTGCCGTACATGAACGCAGGTGCGGTTGGCTTCAACCGTGAATCCATGTATGTGTGCGGAGGAAACACGGCGGAGTTCATTGAAGCTGATGGCGAAGTTTCTTGACTAATCAGTCCCGACGGAGGTGAAGGCATTGGACAAATCAGCTGATGCAAGCACATTCCACTGGGCGGACCAGTGGCAATCGTTGCTAGGAACCGGGATTGGAGTTCGACTGATTGGACTCCGTTGTTGCCAAGGATTGGTGGACGACTCAATGCCTCATGTGTCAGGTCGGGGGCCTCGCAGGTGTTGCCGGCGCACAGGCCATCACCGGGGGGGGTGCACCGAGGCACCAGTGGGCCTATCGGTCTGGAAGCGGCGGGCGGGCGAACCTCCGCGTGCAGATCCAAGCTCATTCAACTCCCTCTCTTGGCCTTCAGTCACAGGCCAATATGCCTCAAGGCTCGTTCTGGACCAATTGGCGATTGATGACGATAGGAAACACATGACCTTTCCTCAGGCCCCACACGTAGAGGCCCTTGAAAACCTCCTTCACGAGAACCGCAAGTTCGCGCCATCGGCAGAGTTCACCGCCAACGCCGTGGCAACAGCTGACGCCTATAAAGAGGCTGAGGCCGATCGTCCCGCATTTTGGGCGAAGCAGGCCCGTGAGCTGCTGACGTGGAGCAAGGACTTCACCGAAGCCCTGGATTGGTCCAACCCGCCCTTTGCCAAGTGGTTTGTCGGCGGCGAAATCAACGCTGCCTACAACGCCCTGGACCGCCACGTCGAAAACGGCCTGGGCGACCGCGTTGCCATTTACTTTGAGGGCGAACCCGGCGACACCCGCAGCTACACCTATGCGGAGCTGACCGAAGAGGTGAAGAAGGCCGCCAACGCTTTCGAATCCCTCGGCGTGGCCAAGGGAGACCGTGTGGCCGTGTACCTGCCCATGATTCCCGAGGCTGTCATCACGCTCCTTGCCTGCGCCCGTATCGGTGCTGTTCACTCCGTGGTGTTCGGCGGGTTCTCTGCCGACGCCCTGCGCTCCCGCATCGAGGACGCCGAAGCCAAGCTGGTGGTCACTGCCGATGGCACCTACCGCCGCGGCAAGCCCTCCCCGCTCAAGCCCGCCGTGGACGAAGCCCTCAGCAAAGAGGGTCATACAGTCCAGAACGTCGTCGTGGTCAAGCGCAACGGCGAGGACGTCAACTGGGTCGAGGGCCGCGACCTGTGGTGGAGCGAAACGGTAGACAAGGCCTCAACCGAGCACACCGCCGTCGGACATGACTCCGAACACCCGCTGTTCATCCTGTACACCTCCGGCACAACCGGTAAGCCCAAGGGCATCCTGCACACCACCGGCGGCTACCTCACCCAGGGCGCCTACACGCACAAGTCCGTGTTCGACCTCCACCCGGAGACGGATGTGTACTGGTGCACGGCCGACGTCGGATGGGTCACCGGCCACTCGTACGTCACCTACGCGCCGCTCATCAACGGCGCCACCCAGGTCATGTACGAAGGCACCCCCGACTCCCCGCACCAGGGCCGCTGGTGGGAAATCGTGGAGAAGTACAAGGTCTCCATCCTCTACACAGCCCCCACCGCCATCCGTACGTTCATGAAGTGGGGCCGGGACATCCCGGACAAGTACGACCTGTCCGCCATCCGCGTGCTGGGCTCGGTGGGCGAATCCATCAACCCCGAAGCCTGGATGTGGTACCGCGACGTCATCGGTGGCAACGCCGGCAAGAACGGTGAAAAGAAGGAGAACCCGGCGCCGATCGTGGACACGTGGTGGCAGACCGAAACCGGTGCGCAGATGATCGCACCGCTGCCCGGCGTCACCGCTACCAAGCCCGGCTCCGCCCAGGTTCCGCTTCCCGGAATCGCTGTGGACGTCGTGGACGAAAACGGCGAGTCCGTGGCCAACGGCGAAGGCGGTTACCTGGTGGTGCGCGAGCCGTGGCCTTCCATGCTCCGTGGCATCTGGGGCGACCCCGAGCGTTTCAAGGACACGTACTGGTCCCGGTTCGAGGCCATGTACTTCGCAGGTGACGGCGCGAAGAAGGACGAAGACGGCGACGTGTGGCTCCTGGGCCGCGTGGACGATGTCATGAACGTCTCCGGCCACCGGCTCTCCACCACCGAGATCGAATCGGCGCTCGTCAGCCACCCCTCCGTCGCTGAAGCAGCCGTGGTTGGTGCCGCCGACGAGACCACCGGCCAGGCCGTCGTCGCGTTCGTCATCCTCCGCGGTGACGCCGTGAACAACGGCGACGAAACCGTCCTGGAACTGCGGAACCACGTAGGTAAGGAAATCGGCCCGATCGCCAAGCCCAAGCAGCTCCTGATCGTGCCGGAACTGCCCAAGACGCGTTCGGGCAAGATCGTCCGCCGCCTGCTCAAGGACATCGCGGAAGGCCGCGACACCGGCGACGCCACCACCCTGGCAGACCCGGGAATCATGACCCAGATCGCGGAATCGCTGCGCAAGTAGCGTCACCTGCCATTGCGACTTTTCGCCCAGGGCGCGTCCTGCGCCACCAATGAAGAATATTCAGAAGGAGTAGCCGATGGCTGGTGGGGCCGAAATCTTTCCACAGCTCGATGGTCCGGAGCGACAATCCAACGGGAGTGGAGACGCCATTCGTTCCGAAGCCACGCCCATGCGAGAGCACGTGCTGGACATTATCAGCTCCATCCTTGCCGACGATGATCCGCGGAATCGAAGCGGCAGAGACAGGCTCCGCCGACTGCTTGACGCTCGTCCAGATAACCCTGAGGGAGCCTTGCTGGAGCACCTGCTTGAAACACGGAAAAACACCGCACAGGAATCCCGGACGGCAGCCCGAGAGGAAGCCATTAGCCTGCACTTTGATTCACCGGATACGGATCAGACCGTAGCAGTTCCGGTGCACCACGAGATTCGTGAACATATTCAGGCAATCCTCGCTGCGAAGCTTTTACTGACAGCTTTCCAGCCCGTCCATTCTCTCCCCGACAAGAACGTCGTGGGGGTAGAAGCACTGACAAGGTTCGTTGGAGAAGACGGCGCCGGCGCAGACGTCTGGTTCAATGAAGCCGCGGAAGCAGGGTTTGGAACTGAATTGGAAATAGCTGCCCTGCATTGTGCCCTGACGGCGGCCAAGGCCATTCCCCACGGCATGTATCTCGCATTAAACCTAACGCCTGCAACATCGCGCGATTCAAGGGTTCGGGCTCTTCTAGCTTCGGCAACCCTGCCGCCCAATAGGATCATTGTCGAGCTCACTGGAAGCCTCCAAGCGGCGGAAGGGTATGACGGCCAGGAAGGACTGGGCCCACTTCGTGCAGCGGGGCTTCGCTTGGCTGTTAGCGCTTCTGGAGCCGCCTTCACGTCCTTCTATCGGATTGCCGAGCTGCGCCCTGACATCATCAAACTGGATCGTCACCTGATTAAAGGCATCGATCACAACGAAGGACAACGGGTGCGCGCCCGAGCCGCCATTTGGCTCGCGCGCCAACTTGGTGCCACCGTCGTGGCGGAGGGAATCGAAACGACGGGCGAACTCAATGAAGTTATTGGACTGGAGGTAACTGCAGCCCAGGGTTATCTGTTCGGACGGCCTTCAACACATCCGCTGGATTGGTCGGAATGGCGTATTCGCAGCCAGCCTGAGGCGCAGCCCGCCCTATAGCCAGATCAGAGACTCCACGACGCTTGATGTCGTAAGGGAATTGTAGCCACGGGAGAGGTTTGTTGCTTGCTGGGCCCTTCAGGCGCAGGCGAACGCACCTTGCTGCGCTGCGTCAATCACCTCCAAAGCATCGATGGCGGACAGTTAATGGTGGACGGCGAAATCATCGGCTACAAAGAAAAGGCCGGAAAACTGCATGAGATGCGCGGTCGCGACATTGCACGCCAACGTGCATCCATCGGCATGGTGTTCCAGCACTTCAACCTGTATCCGCACATGACAGCTGAACAGAACGTAAGTTTGGCGCAGGTGGCCGTCCACAAGATCGAGAAAGTGGATGCCCAACATCGAAGCCGGAAATTGTTGGACCGTGTAGGGCTAAGCGCCAAGACTGGGAAGTATCCACGCCAACTGTCTGGCGGCGAACAGCAGCGGGTGGCCATCGCTCGGGCACTGGCTATCTCCCCGAAGCTCATCCTCTTCGACGAACCGACCAGCGCACTGGACCCGGAGCTGGTCGGGGAAGTGTTGGAAACCATCCGGGCGGTCGGCAGCCGAGGGAATCACGATGATGGTCGTCACCCACGAAATTGGCTTCGCTCGAGAGGTCGCCGACCGGGTCGTCTTCATGGACGGCGGCGTCGTCGTGGAGCAGGGCCCGCCAAGCCAAGTGCTGGAAAGACCGATCGAACCACGGACTGCGGCATTCCTGGAGAGAGTGTTGTGATTCGTTGCGCGCAGGCGTTTGCCGCCAAGACAGGACTGTGCCGAGGTAGGCCGCCTGCGCGCTGGAGGTGACGTTAACCAATGTCCAGGTTGGAGAACACTACGTCCACGTCCAGGTCGCGCTCCAAGACTCCTACACGGGAGTGCCGGCCCTGAACGGAAGATTGCCTATTCAGCCACCCACACCGACGTACTCATGCTAAGTCAAAGCATTTTCAACGAGGGGAGATTCGCCACGATTGGAGGGGACGATCCTTGACAGGGTCAAGAACGGCTGCACTGAGCGATGCGCGGACATTCACGGGCGTGTTGTAGCCTTCTCTCGGTTCTGAGGGGTTCGTCGTGAGGGGCCGCTGGGTGGCGAGGATGGTGGAGGCTTCCTGACGGGTGGTTCCGGAGGATTCGACGTCGGCCAAGGCGGCGGGGATTTCCCAGCCCTTCTTGCGCATCGCGGTGGCCCACAAACGCCCGGCCCGGTACGAGGAGCGCACCATCGGCCCGGACATGACACCGAGGAAGTTCTGGTGGTCCACGAACTCCTGCGGCTTGACCCACCGGTCCACCGGCAGGTGCCGTGCGGAGGGGCGCAGGTACTGGGTGATCGTGACCAGGTGAGGAAATCCAATGAAGGCTTCTTGGTCAGCTCTTATCGTTAGTTCCGGTAGCCGCGGTGTACTTGGCGTCCCCACTGTCCTACATCGCTTTTTCGGGCCATGGGCTGCAAGCCGGCAACCAGTGATGGGGGCAAAAAGGACGTGTGGACAGTAGTCTCGTTGGGACTCCGAGACTTGCCGCTGCTGCAGAGGAGCGGATGCGGCGACTGCGACTTCGTCCTAACAGGGGCGCGGTCGCCGCTGCGTACTCGACCACTTAGACGACGGACGGGAGTTCACGCAGTTACCTCTACCCCGTGCTTCTAGGGCCGATAACCGTGATTCCATCAGCTAGCGGAGCGGTTGAGATCGCCAACGCGTGAGCGGCTTCAGCGACAGGACGTTGTTGTGCACCGGCGTCAGGCTAGGGCTCGACTTTGTGTTAGCTGACGCTGAAGCACGACGTTCATAGATCCCAACCTGACAGATGGACAGGGCCTGAAAAGACCGGGAAAGCCCGATAACTGGGCATAGGTCCAAGGAACTTGAAACATTTGAGTCAGCACGGGGTCTTCCGGCGGCCGAATCACACGATCTGATCGCCGGCGCATCTTCGAGCCGCCCGGGCAACAGCAGGTATTTTGGTCGCCTTGTTCCGAATTTTTCTAGGAAAACTTGGTTCTCTCGTGCACCGGTGGTTTGGCGGTGCTACGGAGTACCTCGTTCACGTCGTCCGGAATGAACATTTGCCTGCCGCCAGCGGTGATGAGCCACATGACATCGCCGTGAATAGAGATCAGGTCGACAGTGCCGGCGAGGCTGGTTCCGTCGATTAAGCTCAGGGAGACCTGATCGTCCTTATGTAGTTTTCGCAAGATGGCGCTAAACGCTTCAAGAGACATCGCATCCGCTGGCCTCTTAGTGTCCGTGAGTCGCGGTTCTAAGAATCGTCTAGGTTTCATCGCATTCCTCTTACTACGGGCTTCGCTGTTCAGGATGTTCATCCGCTGTACCGCGGCAGGAGGCGCTTGGAGCTGGGTGGGAACCGGAACCTTCCAAGTTGCGAGCATCGGAAGGTTCCGGTGATTTGGGAGCCGTGCTCAAAGCCGAGATCACCGGCTTGGGGGCGTTGCGAGTCAGTCTGTCTCCGGGCCGTGGCAGAAGTGACAGTCGTCGTCGCAGGTACTTGTCGCCATCGTTGTAGTCCTGTCTTGCACAGTCTCACCTACGCCGGGTTTGCCATGTTCTGCACCACTTATCTTCTGGGCAGCAGGATTTTCTTCTTGCCGACGGGCTTCGATCGTACTAGTTATCATGGCGTTCAATTGGAAAGTGAAGGGTGTTCAACAGGTTCAGAAAGTCCTGGGCAGGTCGTGCAGCGTGATCCCGAATGTTCTCTTCAAGAAGAATTTCGCCAAGCCTCACGACGGCGCTAACCGTAGGGACATCCACCCGGACTGCTGCGGCCAGTTCCGCCATGGGGGCGAAAGAGGACCGCAGCTCGTGACGCAGAAACCGATGATGGAAGCTTGAAGGAAGCGCGGCTGTCTGACTGGACAGGGTATTGACCTGCTCTCTCAAACTGAGACCTTTTGGCGCATCGGGGCCGCTGTATCTGGCCTTCAGCTCCTGCACTGGCATAAGTCCGAGACCCAATGCCGCGCCCAGCCGTTGACGGTCTGCATCCAGGGCGAGGAGGAGTCTGCACACGCTGTCGCCGAACCCTTCGACATAAAACCTTGTTGCGTCTGCCCGCTCGACGCTCATCGCATTGAGAAGCATCGGTGGAACGTGGAACAAGGCGTTGATACTCGATAGTGCTACAGCAGCCGGATTCCCCAGTGAAAGCCGAGGGAAAGTCGATAGAGCCAGCTCAACTGTCTCTCCAGGCGTATTCGGTCCTAGGAAGCCTGCCAACACGTCATGCTTCTCTGCTCGCACTGCGCTCAGGTTGCCGCCCACCAGGAAAGCACCGACATGGAGTACGTTGGAGGGGTCATAACCAAAGTGGCGCGCCGCCTCGACCGCTTCAACGGCGCCGGTCACTCCACCTCCGACGATGACCATCAGAGCTGGTGAAGCAATCCGTAAAACGTCCTGCAATCCGGTCCTCACATCCTCGCCCTCGGCAAAGACAATCCCGATTACTGATGTTCCGGTCGTGAGCTCATCGATCCCGTGTAGGACCACCTTGCGTGAATCCCCGAAGTATTCGAACTCGTATGGTCCCGGAGAAACTTTGTCCGACAGGAGACACACCCTGTGGTCCCGGGCCGCCAGAGTCAGGGCAGTAGCAGCGGCATTTGCCTCATTGGACCGGATAACGATGTCAACCATTGTCTTCTTTCATAAAATCGCGGCGGCTTATGAATCTGGATACTGTGTCTAGCCAAGGTGCCCTGGCAGGTAGGTAACCAACTGAAACGGGGGCCAAGGAACCCTGCTCGATTAGGAGCCATGATGCTGTATGATCGCCGAAAGGTGTGCGGTGACAGCAAACGATTTTCGGGGCAGCGGGGGAGTGGTTCAGCCAACGTCGGTGGCGAAACCACTCCCGCATCTCTTCTAGAGCGTGACGAACCGGGACAGGCCGAAGGCCTCCAGTGAGGGGTGCCGGTTCCCCGTAAGGACCTCTTCTGCGACAGATGCTGCAAGGTGTGCCGAGAGTGTTACCCCGCTATGTGTGGCTACCGCGTATATAGAGGGGAGGTCGGCGACTCGGTCGGCGATGGTGAGACCGTCTTCAGGCAAGACCCTGATGCCGAGGCTGACGTTTTCTGTGGCTACGTTTTTCAGGGCAGGGTAGAGCTCGCGGGCACGCTCGAGCAACAGCGCCGGGACTGTCCAGATTCGTGGGTCATCGATGTCCCATTTGCCGCCTGTAGGATGGTCGGCGAAGGTTATGCCGCCGTTGCGGGCGGGCCGCATGGCGATGCCTGTTGCCCGTACGATGTGGCGCATTCCAGATGCTACCGGTCCGGTGGTGCTGATGATTCCGATGCCGGCATTCTTCGCGCCGCCTTCGGCTCCGCTGACCGATGGCTCGAGGGTGGGGAAATCGAAACCAGCACTAGCAAGTATCTTTCGGTTTCCGTTGCCCGCGGCCAGAATAATGGTGTCTGCCTCATACTCATGCGCAGCGCCGTCGGGGGTTTGTGTTGTCACACGGTTTGGCAGAATATCGGTGACGGTTTCGTAGGGGGCGAAGGTTGCGCCTGCCTCCATGGCTCGATTCAGAAGGCTGGAGCACATGGTTAGTGTGTCTATCCACCCTTCCTTCGGGTAGAGGGCACCCCCGGCAAGGCGTGGAGCTTCGAGTGCGGGTTCGAGTTCCCGTACTTGAGCAGGCGTTAGCAGGCGCACCTGGTAGCCGTTGGATGCGAGCTTATCGACTTTGTGGTGGAGGGCTCCGAGCTCGTCGTCGCTTTGTGCGATTTGCACGTTTCCGGTTTGGTGGAACCAGCGTCCGCCGCCTCGTGCGGCTGAGCGTTCGTGGGCTTGAAGGCCGAGGAGATTGAGGTTGCTGTATTCCTCGGGGCTTTTGTTGTTGGAGTTCACCCAGGCGAATGTGGCCGCACTGGTAGCTGATCCGACTTCGGCGGCGTCAATGACGGTGACGGAAGCGCCCCGGCGGGCTAGTTCATCTGCGAGGCAGCAACCTATGACTCCGGCCCCGATGACGAGTACTTTGTGTTGCACGACTGATTTCAGCCTTTCTGGGTCTTAAAGTGCCCCGACGGATGCGAAGAACTTTTTTGCTCGGGGTGTTGTGGGGTTGTGAAGTATGTCTTTGGGCGCTCCGCGCTCGATGACGCGGCCGGCGTCCATCATGACCACTTCGTCGGCGACATCTTCTGCGAATCGCATTTCATGGGTGACGATCATCATGGTTGATCCCTGTTCCGCGAGGCCCTTCATGACTGCCAGGACTTCTGCGACAAGTTCGGGGTCAAGGGCGCTGGTGGGTTCGTCAAAGAGCAGGACTTTTGGTTCCATAGCGAGAGCGCGGGCGATGGCAACGCGCTGTTGTTGGCCGCCGGAGAGCTCGCTGGGGTAGTGATCCATTCGGTTGCCCAAGCCAACTTGTTCGAGTACCCGCCGACCGATAGATTCGGCGTCCTTCTTCCGCAGGCCCTTCACGATCATTGGTGCAGCCGTTACATTTTCCAGGGCCGTGTAGTGCGGGAAAAGATTGAAGTGTTGGAACACCATGCCGAAATTCAGGGTCTGTTTACGCCCAACTTTCTTTGACACGGGCACACGATGGCCATTGCGGACTTCGTGCCCGATCATCTTGCCTTCGAAAAAGATCGCACCCTCATTGATCTCTTCCATCATGTTCACTGTGCGGAGCAGGGTGCTCTTACCGGATCCGGATGGGCCGACAAGGCAGGTTACTGAACCGCTGCGGATTTCCAGGCTGACGTCGTCTACCGCTTTGAGGGCGCCGAAGTGTTTACTCACTCCGACGAGTTGAAGCAGCGGTGTTTGTGTTTTAGGGGCGGTTGTCATTTCAGAGGTTTTCCTTGCCTGCGTTCTCGAGGGCTGCTGGCTTCGGGCTGCTGGGATTGCGGCGTGCAAAGCCACGCCCGAACCGCTTCTCCAGCCGTGACTGGCCGAACATCGCGATGCTAGTTAGCACCAAGTACCAGATGACCGCTACGACGAGGAGGGGAATGGTCTCGAAGTTGCGGGCGTAAATGGTCTGCACTGTGGTCAAAAGTTCTGTGTAACCGATGACCGAGACCAGCGACGTGCTCTTGAAAATCGTGATGACGTCATTGGCCAGGGACGGGATAATGACGCGGATCAGCTGTGGTCCCAGGATTTTCTGATAGGCCCTGAACGGCGGAAGACCAAGGGACTTGCAGGCCTCAAACTGACCTGAAGGCAAGGCCAATATGCCGCCGCGGAAAATCTCGGCTGAGTAGGCGCCCAAGTAGATCGACAGGCCGATGATTGCGGCGCTGAACCGAGAGATGACCTCATTTGCCGGTACGGAGGCGAAAGTCGGGCCGAAAGGGATCCCGATTCCCAACGTAGGTGCAAGTGCGCCGAAGAAGAACACGAAGAGGAGCATGACCAGCGGGGGCATGGCTCGCATCAACCATATGTACAGGATTGCAATTGTTCGCAGCACAAGCAAAGGGGACATGCGTGCCCACGCGGTGATCACGCCCAGAATCAAACCGAAGAATGTCGTGAGGAGCGTGAGATAGATCGTGTTCAACAGGCCATTCATGATGATCTGGCTGAACAAGTAGGAGAAGACTACATCCCATTTCCAGTTGTTATTGAATGCGATGAACTGGAGGGTTGCCAGCCCCAGATACACCGCCAGGGCGATGCTGACCCATTGTGCTACGCCGATTCTGGGCCTGATTTTGAGGCCAGCCAGATCAGCCGGTGCCCTTGAAACTGTAGAAGCCTGCGCTGTCCGCCGCCTGGTCAAAAGACTGGACATTCTACTTGCCTCCGAGCCTGTTGGTGCTGTTCACATGCATGTCAGGGATTCCGAAGTCTTTGAGACCCCATTTGTCCAGAAGAGCGTCGTAAGTGCCGTCCTCGACCAGCTTGAGCAGAGCAGCGCGAAGCGCGTCCCGGAGCTTGGGGTTGTCTTTGTTGATGCCGATCCCAAGGACGCTTTTTTGTTCCTGGTATACGATCTTAAAAGCGTCGGGGTCGGTCTTGACGTTGTACGACATCTGCGGAAGGTCGCCCCAGTAGGCGGTTGCGGCCCCGCTCTTCACTGACAGGATCCCGGCGCCAGAGTTCTGGTAGCCATTGACTTCCAGCTTGGCTGCTCCTTTTTCTGCGCAGGCCTGGGCGTATTTCTCCAGGTTGCCCTGCTGGGATGTGCCGCGGGCGTACCCGATGCTCATGCCGCAAAATTGCTCCGGCGTGACCTGGTCTTTTTCGAAGTTCTTGCTGGCGATGATCGCCGTACCGTTTTTCAGGTAGTCGATAAAGTCAATTCGGGTTTGCCGTTCGACAAAGTCAGCGACAGAGGCGATGGCGTCATAACGTTTGGCTTCCAGTCCGGGAACCATGGCATCGAAGGTGCCCTCCTGGAACTCGGCTTCGGTGCCGAGCACTTTAGCTGCTGCCCTAAGGAGCTCGGGGTTCAGCCCCGTGATCTTGCCGTCGCCGTCGACGAACTTGACCGGAGCCACGTCTGCATTGATTGAGATTGTGAAGCCACCCTTTTGGCGGATTTCTTCGGGCAGCATCGCGGCGATGGTGTCGTCCTTCTGGACCGCCGCAAGGATGTCGGTGCTGCCCGATTGCTGGGCGCCAACATTGTCGGTGGGATTCGCGCAAGCGCTCATCCCGAGAATGCCCGCCACAGAGGCGAGAGCCAGGACTGCAAGTCGTCGTTTCATTGGGGTGTGCTCCTGAAAATTTTGTTCTTTCGCCCAGGGATGAGGTCCTCGGGCTTCTTAGTGGCTTGGTTCGGAGTATTCGACGTAGAACTCGAGGGCGTCAGGGCGTAGGTAATACGCCGCGGATTCCGCGATTTGACCGTTGGGCTGCCACATCATGCGACGGCGTCGCAGGACCGCGACCCCTGGTTCGATGCCGAGCAGGTCCGCGTGGCGGGGTTCCAAGAGGATGGGGTCGAAGTACATTCGCGATCTTGCGATTGACACTTTGTTCTTTGCGAAATGTGCCCTGACTGACAGGCTTTCGAGCTGTTCTTCAAGCAGCCTGGGAGCCAGGGAGAAGGGGATGGCGACGACCTCGATGACGATTGGGGTGTCGTCCTGGTCGTGCCTGACACGGACCAACTGTGTAACAGGGTCATCGTCATCGAGGCCGGGTACTTGCACCTCTGCTTTGCCGGCCGACATGATCTCGCCGGAGATCACAACCATGCGGCCGGGAATACCCGCGCTCTCGATCCGAGGATCCAATGAGCGAAGCAGGTTCACCTGGCGGGCACCTTCTGCGACATGAGTGCCCAACCGCTTCTGACGCACGACCAGCCCCGCTTGAGCGAGATCGTTCAAGACCCGCTGAGCAACCGAACGGCTAACGCCATGCTCGGCCTGCAGTTCGGCCTCAGTCGGCATCCTTGCCCCTGGTGGCAATTCACCGGACTGGATCTTCGCTTCGAGGCCGGTGCGGATCTTCAAGTGAAGTGGCGTGCTCATGTATTGACCGTACAATTAAGTAAATGACCGGTCAATAGATTTCTTCAAAAAATTGTCCTCGACATCACAGCTTCCAGGCGTGCGACCCCTGGTTCGATGCCGAAAAGATCTGCGTATCCGCCGGCCTGACGGCCTACTCCGTTGTTGCCAACCCGGCCATCTTCCAGCAGGCCGGCGTCCCCATGCCGAGCGTCCCGCGCGGGTGGCCGCCATGACCGGCTCCGATGCGCCTTTTCCCCTGCCTTCTTTGATATCGCCGCCGCGAACCAAGCACTGGCCAAGCCTTTCAAAGTCCCCGAGCAAGGTGAAGGCCGCCGCAATCGGCCGTGATCTAAAGCCCCATCCACGACACTCCCGGTAAGTTTGACTACGCGGGACTGTCCGATAAACGGTGTGTGGGCTCCGGCGGTTTTCATTGTTTGATGGTTCTTTCGAACCGTCCGGCGAACGTTATGGCGAACGCGTTGAGCGCGGGCTTCCACCTCATGGTCCAGCGTGCTCTTCCGCCGCCTGTTGGATCAAGGGATCTGGTGACCAGATACAGGCATTTCAGGGCAGCATTCTCGTTCGGAAAGTGGCCTCGGGCCCTCACGGCCCTGCGGTAGCGGGCGTTGATCGATTCGATCGCGTTCGTCGTGCAGATCACCCTTCGGATCTCGACGTCGTATTCCAGGAACGGCACGAACTCCGCCCAGGAGCACTCCCAAAGCCGCACGATTGCCGGATACCGTTGTCCCCACTCTTCCGTGAATTCAGCGAACCGGTCTTTGGCTGCTTGCTCGGACGGGGCGGTGTAAACGGGTTTGAGTGCCTTTACGATGCCGTCGCGGTGTTGGCGGCCGGCATAGCGGAAGCTGTTTCGGATCAGGTGAACGATGCATTGCTGCACGATCGTGCGTTCCCATGTGGTCGTGATCGCTTCCGGCAGGCCCTTGAGCCCGTCGCAGACAGCGATCAACACATCTTCCACACCCCGGTTCTTCAACTCGGAGAAGACCTGCAGCCAAAACCGGGCACCCTCGCCACCGTCACCGGCCCAGATACCCAGGATGTCCCGTTCCCCGTTCGCGGTTACTCCCATGACGACATAGAACGGGGTGTTGCGTACCTGCCCGTCACGGACCTTGACCACGATCGCGTCAACGAAGAGCACCGGATAAACCGGATCCAGCGGCCGGGAGGACCATTCAGCCAGTTCGGCTGCGACTTTCTCCGTGATGCGGCTGATGGTGTCTTTAGAAACTCTGGCCCCGTAAACCTCCTCGAAATGCGCCGCGATCTCCCCTGTGGTCAGCCCTCGTGCCGAGAGCGAGAGCACGACCTCGTCGATCCCGTCCAAACGCCGTCTCCGTTTCGGCACGATCATCGGCTCAAATGACCCGTCCCGGTCCCGGGCACCTCGATCTCAACCGGGCCGATCTCGGTCAGCACGGTTTTTGATCTCGTGCCGTTACGCATGTTCGCAGCGACCGGTTTCTGGCCATGCTCATGCCCGAGGTGCTCGGTCAGTTCCGCGTCCAGTGCGGCTTCCAGGACGTTCTTCGTGAGCTGGTTCAGTAGTCCGCCAGGGCCCACCAGGCTCACGCCCTGTTCCTTGGCCTGCGCGAGCAACCGCTCCGCAAGCTCCTTCTGGTCAATGATTTCTCCCGTCACAGGATCGATCATCATCCCTGTCATCTCGGTCGCGGATTCTGACACGGCCGTCTCCTTCGGATCAGGCCGAACCCCACACACCGTTATTCAGACGGTCCCGACTACGCCGATATGGACGTTTCGTTAAGCTGTGGTTCGCCGTCAGGGCATGTCGAGCCGGTTTCTGTAGGCGGTGTTTTTGTTGGTGTTCCATCCTGCGATGATGCCGGCTCCGAGCATGTGGTCGGTGAGGCGTGCGAAGCGGTATCCGGGGTCGGTGTCGAGGGCGAGTTGGAGGTATTGGTGGGCTTTTGATCCTCGGCCTTGCCACCAGTTGATGTATCCGATGGTGGTGAGGATGGGTGCTGCGTGTTCTGGTGCTGTGAGGGTGTAGGTGTGGGTGAGGAGTTGTTTGGCCCATTCGATGCGTGACCAGTCGGGGGCTTGGGTGGTTTGGGCGAAGAGGATGTGTTCGGGTGGTTCGTTGATGCCGGGGATGTCTGCCATGAGCCGGTCCCGGATGTGCGGGAATTGGTAGTAGGCGATGAGCTTCAGGGCGTCGTGGTGGGTGGGGTAGTCCTTGGTCTCCAGCATGCTGGTCCAGAGCTTGTGGCCGTCCTGGGTAGCGGCCGCTGGTGGTCCGTTGAGGATGGTTTCCTTGTGGTGTTCGACGGCGGTCGCGTGCTCTCGCTGGTCGGTCGCCGCTGGAAGACTGACTTGGTTGGTGGGTTCGATGGTGCTGCCGCGGTAGATGAATTCTGCGTTGACTTGCGAGTACTCGGTAGTGCTGAGGGGTATGGCGATGTTGTTACCTGGCACCGCGTCGTAGGGGGAGTAGGTGGTGTCTGTGACGTAAATGCCGTCGCGGATGGTGATGCCTTCCCTTGCGAGGACTCCGGTGAGGGCGGCGATGGTGGCCCGGTGCGGCCGTACTTCTCCCGATTCTGGGGTTTTGGTGGTGTAGAGGGCAAAAACGATGCCGTTGGCTCGTTCGTCGGTCGTGAGGTAGGCGGCGACGGTTTGGGCGAAGTGGATCTCCAGGCCTTGTTGCTTTGGGAGGTCGATGCGGAGGGTGGCGCCGACTTTGTCTTTGTCGAGGGTGATGCAGACGAGGCTTTCTGTTGGCCAGAAGCCGAGGGTGTGGCCGATGAAGCTGAGCAGGTCGGCGGGGTCCTTGATTGTGAGCGCATTCATTGTCCTGTCTCCTCGTGCGTTCTTGACCGGTGTTGACGGGGCCCGTTCTGCGGGAGCTCCAGCTATCCATAGGCGTTTGACAGGCCAGCACTATGACCGGAGTGCGCCGCAGCCGGTATCGGGCGGCGAAGCGACCGGTCGAGCCAGTGCCACGGCGAAGGGAATCCACGAAGATGGGGCGCAGTCATAGCGGGTTGCTTGGTTGCGCTTGCTGACACGAACGCGTCCACGGGGTTTGTTTGTGGAAGCTTTTGTGCAGAGCCTGGGCCCTTAGCCGGAAGGCCGAAAGAGGGGAGTGGAAGATTCGAACATATGCGCCGTTATCGGTGATGCTCGGTGGTGTCGGGGCGGGGTGACCGGAGCTGACCTATTAGTCCCTTTGCCCAAGAGTATTTGCCACGCACGGGGCAAGCCCCCGTAGGACTCGTAAAACCGTGGGAGAAGCCCGCGCAGGGGGCTGTTCGCGCACGTTTGTGCAGTTAACTGCACCTAGGTTTGATCAGAAGGTCGTATTGCAGATAAACCTCGAGTTTGTCGAAAGAGTTACTGGAGACCCCATGCACGTTCTCCGCAGGGTCCAAAGAGCCAACGGCCCGCACTGTACTTGGCTGATTCCATCTCGCCTGCAATGGCTCAGCGTATGATGCGATTGTGGCCAAGGCGGTGGAGATGAACACTGACGATGCGTTCCCGACGCTGTAGCTGGGCTCTAGCTATCCCGGGCATGTAGGCCGGGAGGGCTCATCATTGCGACCCAGACCGTCGCTGCCGCGCGCCGTCCCGTCAGTGTGGCCGTGTAACCAGACGGTCTACGGCGGGGAGCTAAATGGACACTGACAGACGCAGTGCGCATAGCACCGGACGGCGAAATGATGCGGTCCCGTCAGCCTCACCGCCGCTTGACACTGATACCTGTTGGCTATTTTCTAGGGCCAGCTGTACCGATGGAGTTCGTGGGGGCGCCGGTTCATGAAACCATTCCAGAACTCCCCTGTCGCTTGAAGGAGTTTGAGGTGATCCCAGAGGCGATGCGTCGAGACAGCGCTGTCAGCCAAGGATGCCAGTGCAGATTATGAGTCAGCAACTTCAGCCTCGGCCGTACTGATACGGGCCCCTGAAGGTCTAACCGCCTAGCACGCTATCAACTGCCGAGTGCGGCCGGGGAGCTCCATATGTGCTCTCATGTCAAACCGCACGATGGAAACCTAAAGATTGACGACGGGGCAGGCAGACTCTGTCGCGGATGAATTGTGCCAGCTGAGTCAGCGAATGCATCAGAATCGTGGTCTCGACTGTCTGATTTATTGCGCAGGGGTATGGCGAAGGCCGCGCCTGGAATTCAAAGCGGACCTATATTCAGCGATGGCCGACTTCGGACAGAACGGGGACTGGTGGCAACGGCGGAGTGAATCCATAGGTCGTTGACCGTAAACCGTTGTTGGCAGCGACGTCCATTTGATCCGGAACTCAACGTCAAAATTTTGCTCCATGTGCGCCCCCGCCGCCCCGAGTTCCGAACCGTCCGGTCATCGCTCAGCGGCTACGATCCAGTCGACGGGCAGTTGTGAACGTTGGCAGTTGCGTGCGACCGGGATCGACGCGCTAATCGGGGTAGCGTAATGTTCTAACGGCATCAGTTTGTAGGTGGTCTAGGTCGCTGCAATCGCGTTGATAGCTGGATTACAGCGACCTCGTTGAACTGCCACTCGCTTAGCAAACGAAGGTGGTAATGAGAGAAAGTAGATCATGAAAGCATTTCGGTTGTCTTCCTTCGCGGAACTAGATCCGGATTCTGGCGAACCAACACTTGAGGTGAACTTCGATGCCGGGCGACCCGATTCACCAGGAGCTGGTGAAGGCACAGCATCGTGGACAACCATTCTCACGGGCCGAAACGGGGGTGGTAAGAGTAGAACGTTGAGGGCTGTAACGTCATTGTTGGCTGGGAGCCGTGAAGGTCGCCTTCGAACTCGAGGAGCGAGAAAGCTCTGGGAGGTTCGCTACTCGGTTGGCGATACTCAATACTTAGTACGAACTGATCGGCGCGAGAAGGTTGCTGTCTTCAAGGATGGGGTAGAGGTGGCGATCGAACAGGCGGAATTCCCATCCAGAATTATTGCTGCAAGTGCTGCGGCCAACGATAAGTTCCCAAATGCTCGCCGGTATCCTCTGCCTGATGATTATTACTACTATTTTGGACTAAGAGATGCGACGGGCAGGGCGTCCGGAATCGCGCCCCTTCTATCTGCACTTCAAGCGCTCAGTGCGGCGGAAGCGGGAGACGCGCGGAGAATAAATGCGGTTGCCACTGTATTTAGGCTTCTTGGATACCGGGAAGTGCTGACGCATCGTTACGGTTGGCGGTATTTGAGGCACCTACGTCAGGGTGAATCACCGTCAAGTCTCTACGTGCAAGGTTCGTTAGGGCCTGATGCACGCCATCGAATTGAAGGGCTACTTCGCCACGATCCTGACGTTTTGGAAAAGCTGGATGCTGCGGTTGCGTCAGCGAAGATTACTTCGTCGAAAAGCCTATTCTGGGAGATTGAAGCCGACTTCTCAAAAGAAAACATCGGTGCTAAGTCGAATGCAAGCCGCGAATTTTCAGATTCCAATTTGTTGCGGCGTGCCGGTTTGATTCGTCTCGAGTCAGTTATCTTGAAGAGGCTCGGAGACGGAGCCTTGCTTGATCTCCGCGAAGCTAGTTCAGGGCAAATCTCTCTTGCCACCACATTCTTAGGTATTGCAGCATCGATAACCGATGGCGCACTTGTCTTGATAGATGAGCCGGAGATAAGTCTTCACCCAGAATGGCAAGCGGCCTATCTAGGCCTTGCGCAGCGGCTATTCTCGAGTTATACGGGATGCCACTTCTTGGTTGCTACACATTCCCCCTCCGTCGTTGCGGGCATGTCCGAAACCAACGCGAATGCTGTTTCGTTGGATCTGGCGTCTGTTGGCCCGGAAGTAAGTTCCAACTACGGCGGGGACTCTGTCGACGAATTGCTTGTACGAGAGTTTGGGGTTTATGAGAGCGGCAATCTCTTCTTGCAGAAGGAGTTGGCAAGAGCGCTTGATTTGGCCTCAGTCGGGGAAATATCCAGTGATGCGTTTCGGCATGCAGTTGAGGTGATATCTCCTGCAGCGATTGAGCTTAAGGACGAGCCGTTCGGAAGGCTCGTTGCAAGCCTACTCCGCGCGGCAAAGCATGCCGACGACAGTGAAGTGGGTTCCGTTTCGCGATGAGTTCTATGGAATATGAGTACCTGCCCGAAGACTCCCAGGCGCTTCGGTCACACGTCGGAGATGGTCAGGATTTGTGGGGTGCTGACTGGGGTGCATCGGATTTGGAGCCCGTACGAAGTCGGTTGAAGAAGTTTCACATGGCCAATGAAAGTCAGCGCTGTGTGTACTGTCGCCAGCAGATCATTGACCAGCATGCGATCCACTGGAACATTGATCATATTGTGCCGAAATCAGTCGTCCCAGATTATTCCTATTTCCCGAAGAACCTAGCTCTTTGTTGTTGGGGTTGTAACCAGGCAAAAGGAAAAGCAGATCCTCGCACTAGACAGGCCGTTAAGCACGCCTCGTATCCCTCTGAGGCGCGACACTATGAGGCATACCACCCCTATTTTGATGAGTGGGAGGATCACTTTTATATGGATGAAGATTCACTTGTAATTATTCCTCGGAAAGGCAGTGCTAAAGCGAAGAAGACGATTGAAATGTGTCGCCTGAAGCGCTTGGCTGAAATTAAGGCTCAACTCGCAATGGATGCGAAAGAGAGTCGCGCCATCGACACAATGCGCGAATTGATGGGTAAGGGGAATCAGAGCTTGATCCTGAAGTTTATTGCAGCCCTAGATGACTTTAGTGGGTCGAAGGCGGAATTTTCGCAGTTGGTTCGGGAAATGCAAATTACGGGTTCTTGATAGGAGCGGGCGGCTCGCATAGTTGATATGTTTGTCCGTTCCGCGCGGCGCTCTTTAGTCATTTAGAGTTGAGCTGCTCTTTTATAAGGCGGGTGCCACGGCTTGGCGGGATCGCAGGGGCGGATGGAGCAGGAGGCTTCTTCCAGTCCCAACATATGCGCCACAATGATCGATGTGGAAGATGTCGGCGGCAGGGTGATATGCGTGGGCCGAAATTCGCGATTTGGGTCTCTCTCGATGCATGAGGAGAGTAACTTTGCCACGGCGAAGTGATCGGCGGCATAGTGTAGCCGTGTCATCGCAGCCGTCAGCCGTGACTCTCTGATCCTGAGGCGGCCAGTGAGGTGACGCGGCCTCTGGGCTTGGCAGTTGACTGACTTCTCTCAAGGTCATCACAAAATGGCTGGTTATGGCCAAACGATTACAGCGGACTGCACGTTTTTGAGTCCTACGGCGCGGAAGCAACTAGTGGGCCGACGTGTCGCTGTCCCCAGCTGCCGAATTGAGCAAGTTCAGTTCACCCGGTACTTCGAATACGTTTCTTAAGAACTGAGTGGTGAAGCTTAGCGCACGACTTACCTCCTGGGGACTCAACGTCTCGTCCGAATAGTGAGCGCCGATATTGCCGAGTTTTCGCACGTGAGTGAGAACGTCTCCAAAGTCTCGAGTCACCAAGCCGTCTGCAATCATCTGTTCGACGCTCTGTACCAGTGTCCGTTTGCTTGCACCCTTGTGGGCTGCGGCCGCCTCCAGGGTACGCCGCAGTTGAACAGCCGCGGCGTCCGGAACTCCGGCTTCCATGACTCGTAGAGCATCGACGAAGAACTTTTCAACATCCTCCGGGAGATGGTTGATCTGGTACTGCCTATGCTCCCCTTCCGGTATCGCTCTCAGTTCGCGTACCTCCCAAGTGTTGGGGACTGGTTGCTCATCAGAGTGGTTATTGGTCACAAGAATCTCCACCTCGACAGAGACTACGCCCGCACATCGAGGGCAAGCCATAACTAGCCAAGTTCGCTTAGCATAGTTGGCGCTTCGAATACCAACTCGGGACCACATGGGGTGCATTGCGGCGTGCTTGACCCCGCACCACGGACAATCTCGGAAGTATGCCTCTTGAACCTTCATATCAACACAGTAGTGTCCTCTGTGGTCCACTTGGCGGAGACTTGCTAGCGATGCAGCCTGTTAGGATCCAAGGACGTACTTGCGCTGTTTTCTGAGACCGCACTCACGGATGCTTTTGCTTCGGTGTAAATGAGCAAGATCAACAGCTTGTCGCTGAGGCGCAAAAATAAGTGTGGACAATGTCCACACTTTCCGCCTCGGACTGGCTTGTACAGCCGTCGGACTGGTCCGGATTCCGCATGTTTCCGCCGCTTCCCAGTGTTTTCAAGGCTAGGAATCCCGTTCGAGTCCCACCTCGGGCACGGCATAACCCCTCGTCAGAGGGGTTTTTTGCTTTTAAGTGTGGACAAATGTTGACAAGTCCCTCGGATTTGGGAGTCCCGGATGGTGCCTGGCCGCCGGGAACGGCCTGTTCAGTTTGGGTGGGGGAGCGGGGTCAGTGCCCGGGCGTGTGGGCGCTCCGCTGGCTCTACGCTGGGGTCATTCGTGTTCCTTCTTTCTGTTCTGTCCGGTAGGTCTGGAGTGGCCTACACATGTTCATGAGCCCGGGGGACTGGGTACGACATGACTTCGGAAGATTTCTGTTCGTCGGTTCAGCCATCGGATATTCCTCCCCTCACGGCACCTAAGAGTCGCTTTGCAGGGCCTAAGTGGGTGTGTACATCTGCACACTGACGTCTGTTTTGTTGCTGACCGCGGTCTGCTCTTTTCTTGCAGTCACGTGTCCATTCCGCTCGCCGGATGCGGCCACATGACCTAGGCCAAATCCGTGTTGCTCTGCCGGTGCTTCGTTTCGCGGCTGGTAGGCAGTCGCATTACAGCGACGAGGGCGCCAGGGCTGTCTTGCCTCGAGTCCAACGGAATGTCCGGTTGAGGTCTATGACCTTGGGTTTCTGCCGTCTTGCTGATTTCAGCTGCGAATGTTTCGGCTTGTGCGGGACTTGATCCGGGGGGCAAGCGGATGAACTCTACCCCGCCGTAGCGTCCTGTAAGGTCGGTCAGGTGGAGTCTGGCTAGGCAGACGTCGGCGATCCGCGAAGGGCGTTGTCCCCGGCGTCATGACCGTGGGTGTCGGTGATGGCTTTGAATTGGTCGAGGGCGGCCATGGTGAGTGTGCCGGTGCCGGGGATGACGGTGTGATCGGCGAAGGGCTCGGCGGCCAGATCCAGGAAGGCCTTGCGGTTGAGGAGGTTCGTGAGGTTGTCGTGCGATGCGACCACGCGCAGTGTACGTGTTGCTGCACGCTGCTGAGGGCGGACATGCTGGTGGAGACCACCACGAGCAGGACCATCGTGACCAGTGTGGTCACAGCCGAGCCGAAGACCGTGGTGAAGGTCTGTCCATCATGGCTTTTAACCATGCACGCGATCCAACGCAGGAGGTGGAAGGCCGCCAGCGACCCCGAGGCCAGGACCATGGGGATCCTGGCCGGGGATAGCCGGGCTCAAGTCGTCAGGGTTCGTAGGAAGCCATTCCGATGCCCACGCTCATGGAAGTTTCAGTCTGGTTTGTCGACCAAGTCATCGGCACCGTGCCGAAGGTCTTGGAGCCAGCCGATTGAACGGTTACGCCCGCCGATCAGTCAAGTCGGATTGGCGTTTCCAGCAATGGTGTAAAGCTCTACATATGCTGGTAACAAGCCGACGAAATCCCACTGCAGGCCCTATTCCGGGAGTACAGGCAGCGGAAGATTGAGGTCTGTTGATGGCCAGCAAGGGTGATTCGGCCCGGCCTGGAGTTCTGGCGTGGCCGGGGGCGGGGGAGAGGCTTTTCCGGTGGCCCCGTTGTGGAAGTCTTTCCCCGATTGCCCGATACAGGTGTGCATCTACGTCGGGGTCCGGTAGGGCTACCTGCGTCGGAGGACCGGTGGGGCAAAGCACGGCCAAGGGCTGACGTCGCTTGAGGATTTAAACTCTCGCCAATTCTCTCGTTGCGCAAGAGAAAATTGTTTTGCCGCGGGATGCCGCCGGGGAGGTCATCGATGCCGGGGTCCTCTTCCATGGCGCGGGCTTGCCTCTTATTTGCACCTTCCGGCTGGTTTCAGGGCTGGGGTCCGGACTTGGAACCTGCTGCAGTTGGTGGTCGGGCCGGCCATTGCGCGTCTTTAGCGACCAGGTCCTGCAGCGCCCAGATCAGGACTTGCTGCTCTCCGTCGGCTGGGTCCTGAACCTGATCCAGGTAAGCGCTGAAGTCCGAGCACCCGGTTTGTCCGCCATTGGACCAATAGTGGAGCCAGAGTTCGTCAGTACCGAGGTGATGCTGGTTCAGGTACTCGTGCGCCGCTTGCCTTGCGCTGTCCATGAGGTGCCTTCCGTGGTACCGGCGGCGGCCTCATAGAACAATCATCAGCCTCCTGATAGTTGAACTCTACACCTCCCTGCGGAAGCAAGCACCTGAAAGAGCACTATATGTTTTATCGCAGGGCCTAGGTCGGTGTCGCCATCGCCTTCTGGCGGTTACCGCCATGACAAGGCGCAGTGGGTGAGTTTCGACGAGTAAAGTGTTCGTGCGCTGCGGCCTTCTGAGCTGGGGGAGCACCCGCCCGTGAGCGAATCAGTCGGTGAACGCTGCTGCTGAACGATATTCAGCGAGGATTTTGTACCGGCGCAGCGTTAGTGAGGGTGGTCAGGTCCGTTGTCCATCAAGTCGTCGGCAACACGGCGAAGGTCTTGGAGCCAGCCGGTCGAATGATCGGGGGCAACTGAGTTGGCTTCAAAGTTTCCCAGCGCAGTAGCCATGTGTTCCAACGCTTCCGAAAGGTTGGCCTTGACGGCTGTGTATCCTTCCTCTGACCGAGGGTCCGATGAGGCCGCTGAGAGGTGCTCGGCCCCGGCTTTGATGACGAGTGAGGCTTCGTATTCGTTCATATGGCACCTCGCGGTTTCCTGACCGGGGAGCAGATATCTCCCGCGATCCCAACCGTACACCCATAGCAGGGGGATGCGCCTGCCGGTCAAGAAAGCAGAATTCCTGGCGGCGGGAAGGTCGGGGCGTCGGGCAGTACCGGCGGCTCGGGGGCATGAGGCGCTCGGGCTGATACTCGCATCTATGAGCCGGTGCCCAGTGCTTTGCCCATCAGTGGAGCTGTATCAGTAGTAGTCTTTTCGCGGTCCCTGCCGTGAGGAACGCGAGGGGAACGAAAGGAATGGAAGTTGGCACCTTGCCCCGGCAACGCGTCGGTTTTGAAGTTCTTGAGCAGCTGCGCGTCGGTCCGGTAACTCTACAAACCACCACCGGTGCCCGGATATGCTGAGAGCTTTTTCAACCCCGGGCCCGTGATGCCCCACCCCAAAGGGGGTCAAGGGCCCGGTACGTGTCCTCGTTGAGTTCACGGGTGACTGTACGCCCGAGAGCGCCAGCGAGCCTGACCCAAAGTCATCCTACGGGGGCCGCCTTGCTTTCTGTTTCCGCTCCGGGGACGTCGATTGCCCGGGCCCGAGGGGTCCGTTGCTGTAACGTGGTGGCCCTAAGGGGCTACCGCTCCGTTCAGGGGCTGACGCCATGGAACAACCCGCACCGCAGATCACAAGCCCTTCCGTGGTCGTGATAGACAACGCCCCTGATGTTCATGTCCTCCTTCGAGGAATACTGGGTGCGGCCGGCTTCTGAGTGTTCCCTTACCGGTCGGGTGTTGCCGGTCTCGACGGCGTGCTGCGTTTCCGGCCTGTGGCCATCATCCTGGATCTGACATTGCCCGATGTTTATGGCTGCGCCCTCATCGGGCGCATGAGGCGGATCAGTGATGCCCGCTTGATGATCCTCACGGCCCTTGATTCCGAGGCTGACACCGTGCAGGCCCCGGGAAGTGAGGTACCGCATTGAGGCTTTGCTGCGCAGGCCGGCCAGCCGGCAGTGGCAGCACCGGACAGACGGCGGGGACACGGGCGCGGGACGGGCTGGTGCCGGGGCGGCAGAGCCGGACCCTGGGTTCACGGCCCAGGCCGGGTCGCTGACATACCAGGGCATGGTGGTGAGCGAGCAGGACCGCACTGTGGGCCGGACCGGCGAGCAGGTCCACCTGACCCGGTCGGAATTTATCCTCCTTCAGGCACTTCTCCGGTCGGCCCCTAGGACTGTCAGCACCGGTGACCTGATCCAGACGCTGCACGATGAAGAGCCCAAGCAAGCGCCGTCGAGGAGTACGCACGATGCCCAGGCGATCCACGTCCATATCTCAAACCTGCGCCGGAAACTGGGCCCGCCAAGCAGCCATGGACAACGGATTGAGACCATCCGCGGAGCAGGCTACCGCATCAGGGCCGCCTGAAACCCCGGGCAGCCTCGCCGCATGGGCCGGCACGGGGCGTGGACAGAGGCCGGAACGTCAGATGAGGGCTGAGAGTGTGGTTGGGCTGCTTAGCGGGTTTCGTCGATCGCCCAGGTGAGGACTGTTCGGTCGAACTCCGGCCTTGTCCGCACCTCGTGAATATACGCGTCGAAATCGATCATGGAGGCGTTGCCGCGATTTCCCCAGTACCCGACCCACAAGCGTTCAAGGGTCGTGGCAGGCTCTTCCATAAGGAGCCGCGCGGTCCGCATCGGGTCGTTCATGGCCGCTCACCCCATAATGGTTACACCTTACCGGAAAATTATCAGGCACCTTACTAAAGGGTATTCTCCGCTTCCCGGAGAGGTAAAGAGAGCAGCGGACGGGGGCAACAAGTGCTGGTGGCCGCTGATGAGTGACGTACGGAGGTTGAGTTCTTAGGATGGTTCTCATGGAACCGACCGTGCACGCCGAGCATATCTTGAGCCTTCATGACCTTGTCACGGGCACCTCGGATATCCGCACCATCCTGGAGGGCGTGACGCGTTTCGCGGCGAAGGCCATGACCGAGGCTGCGGGGGCACCAATCGATTGCGCCGTGACGCTACGGCGGCGGAAACGGACCGCCACCGTTGCCGGCAGCAGCGACAGAGCGGTCGAACTTGATCGCATTGAACAAAGCCTCGGGCAGGGCCCGTGTCTGGAGGCCCTCGACCGTGGCTGCCCCGTGGTGTTAAAGGACGTGGCAACCGATGTTTCATGGCCCCAGTACAGCAAAGCCTTGGCATCAGCGGGCTGCCACAGCGCCCTGGGGGTCCCGATGGACCTGGGAGAGACCTCCGAGGCGGTGTTGAACTTTTTCGCCCCCGCACCCGGGTTGTTCACCGAAAGGGTGATCGATGAGGCCGCTGCTTTCGCTGACGTCGCCGGCAGTACCCTCCGCCTGGCGATCCGGATCGAATCCGTTGAACGACTCAACGAGGACCTGAAAGCTGCCATGGCCAGCCGGACCGTGATCAACCTGGCCAGCGGCGTGATCATGGCGCAGAATCAATGTTCCCCCGAAGAAGCTTTCAGGTACCTGCTGGCAGCCTCGAGCCATCGTAACCAGAAAATCCACGCCGTGGCCGAGTCCATCGTCTCCCGCTTCAGCGGGACCAGCATTCCCAACCTCCAATTCGATGATTAACCACTGAGACCACCTGCCATCCGGCAAGGGGCCCCTCATGCAGTCGGCACCATTAAGACTCCGGGCGCGGGATCGCAAAGGTTCCTGATGCACAGCCGGCATGACTCGTGACGTAGCGACCCATATTTCACAGGTGAACGTGGTGCCGGGGCCAGGAGGGATGCCGAGCCGTGCTTCGACGACGGCGTTCGGGTAGAGGGTCGGGCCCAGGGCAAGCCAAGGAAACGGCACCACTGCCGTGGCCGGCGGGGCCAGGAGGTTGCGGGTGTTCCTTGGTGAAGTCGCCTGCCAGGGCTTCAAGGATGCCGGAGAGCGAATGCGTGGAACGGGAATGTCGATGACTTCGCGGGAGAACTTGTGGGGGCGCCGGGGAGACTGCGGGATCCCCGCCGAAGACTTCGTTTTCGATTTCGTCATTGTGGTTCTCCAGCCCGAGGGTAATGTTCGGATTGATGCTGAAGGGAGCCCGGAAGACCACGGGCGCCTGCCCGCCGACAACGGTCTCCAGGATGGCGCAGGGCACAGCTTCGGGTCCCAATCGCAGCAGGTTCGCGTCGTTTCAGGCCTACGGCCCACCGGGCCAGGTGCGGGACCCGCGGTGCCGGACGTTGATGATGAAGTTCGGGGCCGACAAAGACGTGGAGTTGGCTGACTTCGATTTATTCGCGTGACTCGAGAGGGGCGGCCCGCAGGACCACGAACAGGCTCTCGTGGTCGCGTTCAGGCTTGGATCGGTGATGGGTCAGGACGGCGTCTTCAACGGCAGGTCGGTGCAGGTCGATTTCAGCGGCTAGGGACTGCGGCCCGGAAGCCTCTGGACGGACCAGACAGATCCATTCCCTCGAGCCGGGGAATGGTTCAGCTCAGGACGGTATCAGGCAGGGTTACGGGCGACGAGACCTGCTCACCGGCCGGATACGCCACTGTCGACCAGGCCGGGACGACCGGCGCGTAGGTGCGGATCGGTGGGTGGGCTCCTCCTCGAACTTCTGTTCCTTGCTGTACTGGTGGTCGGGGTCACTGCGTCAGATAGCGCGGCAGCGTAGGGTTCTGCATCCCCAGCTGGTCGTTCCGGCCCTCTGGCCGTTTGTCCTGCGATTCGTTTACCGTAGGCCGCGGATGCTGCAAGGCGCTGGCGTTTATCAGTGGTTCGGTTCTGGTTCGCGTCTTGAGGTTTCCAGAGCGGTGCGGTTCAGAGCCATTGACGGTGTTTGAATGACAGATACAGGGCAACGCCCATCGCAAGCATGAGGCCGACCGCGGCTGGGTAGCCCATGGGCCAGGCCAGCTCGGGCATGTGGTCAAAGTTCATCCCATATATGGTCCCCACCAAGGTCGGGGCGAAGAGGATCGCCGCCCAGGAGGAGATCTTCTTGACTTCCTCGTTCTGGGCCAGGCTCGACTCCGAGAGACGCTGCATTTCAGCGTTCTGCTGCTGGGCTACCAGGGTTGCGTGAACTGTCAGGGCGCTCTGGAGCAGGACGCGGAAAGCATCGACCCGCTCCACGATACGGATGATGTGGTCATGGACATCCCGAAGCCGGGTCTGCAGCTCCAGGTCCAGATGGTATTTCTCCGCACCGCGTTCCAAGGCCTCCAGCATGGCTCTCAGAGGATGGGTGGCGCGTTGAAACTCGATGACTTCCCGGGAGAGTTCGTAGATGCGCCGGGCCACGTCAGGTCCGGCACTGAACAGCTCGTCCTCGATTTCGTCAATGTCGTTTTCCAACCCCGCGACGACAGGCCCGTACCCGTCCACGACCTCGTCCAGGATCGCGTACAACACCGCCTGCGGACCCAGCGCTAGAAGGTCAGAGGCAGCTTCGAGGCGGTGGCGGACTTTTACCAGGTCCGGGGACTCCGCATGCCTGACCGTAACAACAAAGTCAGGCCCAACGAATACGTGCAGCTCGCCGAACTCGACCTTCTCCACGTCATCGAGGTACCGTGCCGGGCGCAGAACGGTGAACAGCGTGTCCCCATAACGTTCGAGCTTGGCCCGCTGATGACCGTTGAGCGCATCTTCCACGGCGAGCTCGTGTAGGCAGAACTCCTCCGCCACTGATCTCAGTTCCTCCAGCCCCGGGCGGTAAAGCCCGATCCATGCCATCCCGCTTCGGTCCCGCAGCATCTCGTACATCTCATCCAGGTTCTTTGGGGTGTCGGTTCGCCGGCCGTCAACATAGACGGCATTGTCGACTATGGTCATCAGAGTCCGTCCTTTCCGCTCCCTCAGGCAGTTGTCGCGCGCGTGGCTGGTCCACGGTATCCGGAGGCTAATCGTCGTCATTAGGATGCCGGTCTACGATGCCGTTTTCGCTGGCAAGGGTTTTGAAGCAATTCATCGCACCGGGCGGGGCCAGATTGCTGGGGATCCGGAGGTGCAGGTCCGGATATGGATTCCAATTCCTTGGCTCATGCCCGGGATCGATCCCGGCCACGATAGCCGCAGGGCCCCTTTTTCTTCATGCCAAGACAGGTCCGTCTCTGCCATCGTCTGTAGGCGCGGACCGCGTGGCCTACTTCCCTCGGAACTGAGCCCAACGGTGTTGAATTTGCCTGATGCATTCCTGCCGCGAATGGAAACGGGCAGCTGAGACCGAGGCGACGACGGCGGCGGCGACGTCGCGCACTTTGGTGTTCCTGCTGTCGGCTGCGCGCACGAGGATGTCGAAGGCAGTGTCGTGGCCGCAGTGGTTCTGGGCCATCACGACGCCCAGTGCCGTATCGATGACTGTGTTGTTGGCAAGGGCTGTCTGGAGGTCCTCGGCCAAGTCCTTGAGTTCCTCGACCCGCAGGGCAGTCCGGAGGGTCCTTGCGGCCTGACCGGCAAATTGTTCAGCGGCCCGAATCTTGTCAAGGCTCAAGGCGTCCGGCCGGTCGCCGCACAACGTCAAGATGACGCTGGCTCCGCCCTCGGCAGGAGCGGGAACGGCGAGAACGGATGTGATGCCCATGCCCGCAGCTGCTCCGGTCAGTACCGGCCAGCGGCAGTCATTGGTCAAGTCGCCGACGAGGACCGGCGCCTGTCCGGCCCTGGCCGTCATTCCAGGTCCCTGCCTCAGATTGTCCTGCATATCGTTCAACGCAAACGCCAGCGCCCCGCTGCCTCCAAACGCGGGTGACCGCTTCGGGCGGAACAGACTGAAACCGCAGGACACCCCCGGGATCGTTGTTGAGAGGCTGCTCACAACCTGGGCTGCCAGGCCGGTGAGGATATCCCGTACGTGTTCTCTTTCCATCATGACTACGTCCAGCCCTCCGCGGTCTTGCCAGGCCTGGTGGGCTGCCACGGCCCTTCTCTTGGCGGCTGCCGCCCGGAGGTGGTTCCGGGAGCGGGCCAGCTCAACCGGGGTCTCCGGGTCATCAACAGGAGCGGCGAGGCTATGGTCCTGAATGAGGCCGGTCCCGGCACACTCGCGCACATCACGTATGGCAGCGGCTGCGGCCTTTGTATCACCGAACGGTCCTGAGACGGCCAGGAGCCCCCCGCCGGGAGCGAGAAGCCGGAAACGGATGTGGGATTGATGATCGGTAAATAATTCGAAGTATCCAGCCATGATCCAGACCTTCCAGGCCCCAAGGGGCTTCATCTGGTGAAGGCTTCAAGCCGGAAAGAAAGCCAGGCGACGAAAAGTCTGCACGATTAATGTGTAGGGCAGGTTACGCCTGCATCCGCAGTCAACATTTTCTGCTGCAGCTGTAACTGGCCGTAAGCCCAGACTACGCCCCTGCCGGGGCGGGTATCTATGGTCCCGACTTACAGGGCGGGACAGGCGAAGCCGGAGGGCCCCGTGCAGCGGTGCGGGCTATGGCAGCTTCCCGCTGCCGCTTGAACTTTCAGAAGACTTTGCCGGGACAGCACCGGCGTCCCTGAGCGGGCTGGTGACGACTTCAGCCTCCTAGGCCCGGCGTGCACAAACGGGCAGCATTTTTCGTCTTCATGGGCAGCTGCTTCGCGGGTTCCCGTGGAGGTTCCCTGAGCCACAGATGAAGCCCCCGACTTGTCGGTCACGGCGAAGCCTTTCCCTTGATCAGCGTGCCGGATGCGATCCTGGCTGGCGGCAGTGGTGTGGGCGGAGTGTGGGCCACAGGGGCCGCTCCGCTGAAGCCCACGCAGGCGTATTGTGTGGACAAGGGTAAGTAGTGCCAATGACAGAGCATCACGCTGACCCCCGAACGGTTCGAGGCATCATGGAAAAAGCACCGTCGCAGCCACAAAACCCTCGGCGGCGCCAGCCCCCGAACCAGGTGGTGAATAGCTACCTCACAATGCTGGGACAGGTGCGGGACGCGGGCTTTCTGCGACGCAGGCGCGGCTTCTACATCACCCTCTTCGCCGTTCTCGTGGTGGCGTGGGCAGGCATTTGGGGCGGTTTCTTCTTGCTTGAGGACACCTTGTTCCAGTTGCTGATTGCCGCCGGCATGGGCGTGGTGCTGACCCAGTTCGGATTCCTCGCCCACGAAGCTGCACACCGTCAGGTCTTCACGTCAAAAGTCACGAACGAATGGGCAGCGCGCCTGCTCGGCGCCGGATTGGTGGGGATCAGTTACGCCATGTGGGCGCAAAAGCACACCCGCCACCACAACCACCCCAACATGATAGACAGGGATCCGGATATCCACACCGGGGCGATCGCCTTCCACCCCCAGGCCGCCGCTTCGCGGCGCGGCTTCATGATCCGGGTGACACGCCGACAGGGGTGGCTGCTGTTCCCGTTGCTGTTCTTCCTGGGTCTAAGCCTTCACGTGGACTCCCAGAAGTACTTGGTCCGCCGCGGAAGCGTCGATCATCGCTGGGTTGAGATCCCGCTTCTGGCGATGCGGCTACTCGTTGTTCCCGTGCTGGTGTTCTGGCTGTTACCGCTCGGCATGGCATTCGCGTTCCTGGGCGTGCAAGTTGGCGTATTCGGGTCTACATGGGCGCCTCGTTCGCTCCAAACCACGAGGGGATGCCCATCCTGCCGGCCTCCAGCAGAGCGGATTTCCTTCACCGACAGGTTCTCACCGGACGCAACATCGCCGGGGGTTGGTTCATGGACATCCTCATAGGAGGGCTGAACCGACAGATCGAGCACCACTTGTTCCCGGACATGCCTCGACCGTACCTGCACGGCGCCGCAGCGCTGGTGCGCTCCACCTGCCAAGAGCAGGGTATCCCCTACACCGAGACCAGCCTCATCGACTCCTACGCGATCGTGGTTCGTTACCTGAACGCCGTGGGCCTGTTCGCCGGTGGTCCGTTCGAATGCCCCGTAGCAGGAAACCACAGACCACGCTGAGCCCGACCCCTGGCACCTGCTGCCCCGGCAGGCGTCCGCGCAGAACCAAAAGCGGAGACTTGACGTGCACGGAAAGGAAGCAATGATGGCATCGGAACCACTCACACCGGGAGGGCCCCCGCCGGAACAGACACCCCCGACCGGGCCACCCCCGGGACCGGCACCTGCCCTTCACACTGAGCCCAAACCCAAACCAACCCGATCCGGGATGGTCTGGGTGGCCGTGACCACGGCCCTTGTCCTGCTGGTGCTGTTGATCATTTTCATCCTGCAGAACCAGGAACCTGCCAGCGTCAGGTTCTTCGGCCTCGAAGGCACGCTCTCCTTGGGAATGGCCCTGTTCATCGCCAGCGTCGCAGGTGGAATCGTCGTAGCGGTCGCCGGAGCAGCAAGAATCATCCAACTCCGCTCCAACGCCCGCAACGTGCGGCTCCACAAACGTAGCTAGCCGGTGCTTCACCAGGCCATGAAGGAGTGCTGACGGCATTCAGGCCCGCAGGGCCTCCATGCAACCGGCAAACCTCCACACGCTGCCGTCATTCTTCCAAGGCTCGGCGACGGACAGCTCATCGGGTCCAATGCTGTGCCCGACAGCGTGGTGACCATTTTCCGGGAAGCCTCGGTACGGCCCGCCAAAGAGCACGGTGTAGCGTTTCCCCACGGGTGATCCCCGGCCCGTTCGATCCAGGACCCGGCAACGCACAGGCGACGGGCAGAGGTTCAGGTACGGTCATATCAGCCTCATTGTTGATAATCCCCGTATGGCTATCGACATCACCAGCTTGTGATGTTGTTGCGACGCTGCGTTCCGTTGCCTATCCGAGGGTGGCCAGGGCCTGGTGTCGGGCTTGGACCAGGACGGAGGTGTGGGCGTTGATCTGCATGATTTCACCGTCGATCTGCAGTGGAATTGGATCGAGGGTGAGGAATTCGTAACGGCTAACGCTTTGTTGGGCTCCAAGCCCGATGGTAACTGCCCGAAGAGTCATCAAGGCGATGCGCCATTTACTGGCGTGGGGAAGCATGATGACTTCGAACATGCCGTCGTTGGGTTCCCCTGCTTCACTGATCCTGCCGTATTTGGCCATGTGGGCGATGTTGGCCAGCACGAGGCTGTCGAACGTGGCACGGGCACCATCGGTACGGGCAATCTCGATGGGCCGGAGGCGTGAGACGGTCCGGGTGACGGAGATCAGCTCGGAGAGCCTGCCCTTGGTGCCTTCTTCTATGCCCGTGGCCATGGCCGGGGTGAGCCCGAAGCCGATGTATGAGTGGGCATACCGGGACCAGGCACCAGGGCCTTCCCCGATCTGTAGCTCCAGCAGGTCAAGCCGGCGGACTTCGGCACCAATGATGGCCTCGATCAGCGGCATCGTACTGGTGCTGCGTCGGTGGTCGTTGGCGTTGCCTCCGGCCATGACCGCGCAGACCGCGTTGCCCCCGGCATCCATCACACCATTAATGACTTCGTTGTAGCCGCCGTCGCCACTGATCGAAACGATCAAGGGCCGACCAGTAGAGGCCATTTCGCGCGCCAGTGCTCTGCCATGCCCGGCGAAACCGGTAGGTTCCAGACTGACCGGGATCGCGGGCAGCCGGGCGCGCAGGTCTTGACTCAACTGCCTGGCCAGGCGTCCCGGATCGCTTCTGCCCTTAGGATTGAAGATCAGCACGATCCGGTCGAACCGCCCCGGAGTAGACGGATCAGACAGTGTTCCTCACCGCCACGGTTCCGGCCCGCGGGTGAATCTGCGGCCCGTGATCTGCTCCGGGGTGATCTCAACAAAGACGTACTTGATCGTCGGGATCCAGGAGTGCAGCGGCAGCTTTTTCGCCGCTTCGATGTCGATTTCCCGTTCCAGTGAACGCGCGGTTCCTTTCACGATAACGCTCCAGGCCGCATCGGCCGTGTAACCGTCCGTTTCCAACGCCACATGGCGGTTGATGGTCAGGCTGACAAGTTTGCTGCCCTGGGCCGTCCTGAAAAGGACTCGCCCGTCATGGGCCAGATAATTGATGGGGAAGATTTCCGGCTGGTCTCCGACACTGACCGCCAACCGGCCAAGCTCTGACCCGCTGAGCAAATCCCAGGACTGGGCCCCGTCCAGCACGACCACCGGATCCTCCTGCTCAACGCTCATCACGTCTCCGTTCCACGCTGCTCTCAAAGCCCATGACCTGCCCGCCCGGGCACGGCGCGATCGATTTCATTCTCTCCCCACCACACCCGCCATGGAAGATCCTGCCCAAACCGACCGAAAGCGTGTAGACTCAATATATGTCGGGACATTATGACAATCTCTCCGAAACCCCGAGCAAAGAGCCGAGCCCCGCAAATGCGCCCGTGAAAACCCCCGATGCGACCCCAAGAAGCATCGAGGAGGACGCTGCGGAAAGCTGGGACAACGAGGGCGGCCATGACCGTGCTGCATCCGCAGAACGGCCCATAGGCAGCGACCTCCCCTAGGCGGCCCGGTTTCGGGACCGCCTAAATGCAGCCACCGCCGCCCCCAGGTTTTCGCGGATCCGCCGGTGCATCCAAAGAAACGTGGGCACCACGCCATGACCACCACCCAGAACCAGCCCGTTCAAGCCAGCAGCGTCCTCACCCTCAGCGGTGTCCTCGCCTCGGCCTTGCCGCACGACATCGGCACGGCGAAAGGTTCCGCGCTTTACACCGTCCCTGCCGTCTTCTCCCGCAGACCTGAGCCCAGGGAACTCGATCTCCTTCACAGCAGCGACTTAGCCAGGCGCCTGGCGGATGCGGGCTACAGCGAAGTCAAGTTGCGGGTCTCGGACCGGCGGCTCCTGATCACCAACACGAACCTGGAAGAACTCAAGGCAGGCCTGGCCACTCTCGTGGGCACGATCCTGCGCGAAATTTCTGAACAAGCCTCACTTGAACGCACCAACCGGGCAGAGGAACTGGACGCCTTGGGCCTGATCGAGGAACACCGCCTCGAAGCAGTACGCGCATCCGCCGCAGAAGTCCGCTTCGACTAAGGCCCACACCCCAGGGTGCTTTTGCTGACCTGAAGGAACTCAGCGAACAGTGGCAGCACCCAAGCTCCACCCGAAGGTAGTGAACCGCGGGACTGCAAGACCCTCCCCGGTGGAAGGAACCAAGAGATGCCGCACCCTCGACCGACCCTCCGCGCGAGGTACTGCATGACCGGGACGCGGCCTCGAATAATCAACGCAGTCTTCGGGCGGCCCGCCTCCGGCTATCAAGGATCAGGTGACCGGCTGCAGGCATATCAGGGCTGCATTCTCGCTTGGAAGTGTCCCCTATCTGATGACGGGTGCTTGCATTTCGCTATTCGGCTACCGACCAGTTCCTGTGGCATGCCCCGATTTGCCGGTCATGGGCAGCGACCCGACGTTCGCCGACAGCGGCAAAGAGAGTGTGGAGAATGTCCACAGTTTCCACCCCGGACTGGCCCGAACAGGCGCCGGACTGGCCCGGATCCCGCACGTTTCCGCGGGATCCGGGCAACGGCAAGGCCGGGAATGGCGTTCGAGTCCCACCTCGGGCACGGCATAACCCCTCTTCGGAGGGGTTTTTGCATTTAACTGTTGACAAACGTTGACAATTCCCACTGATTTGTGGTCCCGGACGGTGCCTGGCCGCCGCGTGCGGCCTGTTCAGTTTGGGTAGGGGACCCGGCTCAGCGTCCTTGCGTTGGGCGCTCCGCTTGCTTGGCTCTGGGCGGGCCTGATGTCCGTCTCTGGTGTTCCGCCGCCCCTGTAGACCGCTCAAACTTCATGGTGGGCTGAGGCCACTCGGACATGACTTTTTGGTGGCTATGTCGGGTTTTTCTCGGGAAAGCGTGCTCCTCTTGGGCCGTGGTATCGGCGACTCGATCTTCAACGTAGGCACGGGGCTCACAGGCGACGCCCTTGAGTCCGTCTGGGAGTTTGAGTTCCCTTCGGGGCCTTGCCCCTCTTGACCGACGACCCGCTCACTCAGCACAGCGTCACCTTTGCTAAGGAAGATACTCGACAACAAGAGTGCGGCTATGGGGGCTCGCTACCGCAGGCAGTCGCGCCAGTACACCTGGAAAGCTCCGGAGCTTTCCCACGTAGCAGCCGTCATCGCCTATTTGACCTTGCTCACGTAGCCGGCGACGGTGTCGAGGAGCTCACTTGAGAGGCCGGTGAGGTCCACTACTTCGTTGACTGCAGCCAGCTGGGAGTTGGCCGTCGCTGTGGCTCTCCGAAACTCTTCCCGCACAGTTTTGTGTGTCGGGAGCTGGGAGGGGCCAGAGGAGGGGATCCCTGGCAGTGGGCTAGTTGAGCTCTTCGAAGTCCCTGACATTCCATCCGCGTACAGCGAGCAAGTAGTGCTTTTCAGTAGCCGCCGTGCCGTGGCATCCAAGTGCTGCCTGAACGCTTGCGAGGGCGTTTCAATCAGTGAAGCTGATACAAGTTCGACCGCGTCCTTGCTGCTGAAACTCATGACTTCATCTGAGACGCCTAACATTGCAGCAACTTGTTTTAGGGTCGCTGCGCGCTGCGCGGCGGCATCAACGGTTGCCTTCTCGGAAGCACTCAGTGAGGTTCCTTCCGGTACCTCTTTCAGCATGTCATCAATCCTCGTGGACAGGCTTTTGAACTCCGAAGGGTCCGCCGCCCTGGTCAAGAGGCTTCAGGCTTCATCTGCGCTCCTCTTCAGATTCGCCAGGGCCTGAACAGGTTTGCCGCACGATGTCAGTAGCAACAGCAGAGCGGCGAACAACACCGGCAGGAGATACTATCGTCGTCCTCGTCTCAGTCAGCTGGATAGATGCTGCTGTCGACGTATGTTTGTTCATCATGGGGGAACGTGGGTCAACCTGTTCGGTGCGGCGTTCCGTCTCTGCAAGGAATTTGAAAGCGCTCCACGGCCTCGAAATCAGTTGACAGTCCTGCGTGTGTCTGGCAGCAAACAAGGGCTGGCGCTTCTGTCCCGCTCGGAACACAGCGCGCCCGTCACAGGACAGGCATACCAATTCTTGGCGGGCTGCTTTCTGATCTTCCGGCGGAAGTCCAGCAAATTCTGTTGCCGTCCATTCGGTGCCGTCCAGAAGGCTCTTTGCCATATACAAGTCGACTCCTCGTGTAATGGTAATTCGAATCGGATGTCTAAAGTCATGGACCCGCTGGTATGGCCCTGCGGGTCCATGACGGACATCAGAACTGCTACTTCGAGCTGGGTCGCCCGGGGATATGGCTAAGAATGGACTTGGAGAAGCCGCCGTCGACACAGATGTCTTGCCCTGTGACGTAGCCCGAGAGAGGACTCACGAGAAATTCGATCACGTTGGCAATGTCTACTGGTTCTCCGATCCTTGCCAGCGGGATGATGTCTTCTCTGGCTTTCTTGATTTTTGGATCTTCATACATCTTTGCGGTCATCCTCGTTTGAGTCATGCCGGGGGACACGACGTTGACACGGATGCCGTCCGGCGCCCATTCCAAGGCAAGTGTCTGTGCCAGCATGGTCAAGGCAGCTTTGGTTGGGCTGTATGCGCCTGACCCGGCATGTGGCATCTGCCCTGACATTGAGGAGGTGAAACATGCGGCTCCGTGGCTGGTTTTCAGGTGCGGGTAGCTTGCTTTGGCTAGGAGCCATGGTCCGCGGAGGTTCACCGAGAACATTGCGTCCCAGTCTTCAAGGGATACGTCGCACATGGCGCCGGGGTTGGCAACGCCGGCATTGGCTACCAGGGCGTCCAAGCCGCCGAATTCTGCGACGGCAGCTTCTACGAGCTGGCTCGGTACGTCGGGGTCGCCGAGGTCTCCCGCTAGCGCAATGGCGGTACCGCCCAACGACTCGACTGAGCGTACAACTTCGTCTTGGTTGCTGTTTGTGTCGTGGCCGCATACGGCGATCATCGGGCGCTCACCTCGAGCCAGGGCCGCCTCTGCGAGCCTCAGGGAGGCAGCTGCACCGATTCCACTACTTCCGCCACTGACCAAAGCTCTCACTGTCCATACTCCTCTTGATGCGGATTCAAACGAAAAATGGCTATGTCTGCGCCAAGGTGTTCCATACCAGCACATTGCAAAGTTATTCGCCTCGTGAATCACTAAGTTATTTGAACTCATTGTGAGTTCGGGTTTTCGTGGTTTTAGTTCTCGAGTTCCCAGCCGTGGTTCTTGAGGTCTTGCATTGCCTTCGCAAACTCTTGTACTGGGTTTTCCTCGCGGATGATTTCAAGAACGACGTTTTTGACTCCGCAGGTGTTCCTGACGACGCTGCCCAGCCCATCCCAGTCGATAACTCCGGTGCCGATGGGATCGTGACCCCAGCTTTCGATGCCGGTGTCTGAAATGTGCACGAGGCCGATGGACTCGTGATGCTCACGCAGGCTGGCCACAGGATTCTCACCGATATAGGCAGCATTGGCGACGTCGTAAACGATCTTGACTGAATCGTCGTTGATCGTGCTGACGACACCGGCCAAGTCCTGGATGGTGGGGGTGAAGCAGTACGGGGTGTTTTCGAAGAGCAATCGTGTGCCAGCCGACTTGGCCAGAGGGATTAGACCTTCCAGACTTTCATACATCCATCCGTGGACGCTTTCGAGCGAGGGTGAAATCATGGGACGGCGCGTGCCGGTGGATATGACAACCTCGGGTACGCCCCAGTCGCAGGCCAGGTCAATCACTGACTTGATGTGGTCAACGCTCTTGCGGCGCATGTTGGCGCCGGGGCTGGCCAGGTTGATGTCATACCCACCCGCGTTCAAGGACCTTATTTTGGCGCCGTATTGGTCCAGTTTCGCTTGGATTTCCGTGCGTTCGGGGCTTGATAGTTCATCCGGCCAGCAGTGCGGAGAACTGACCGGAACCTCGAACGTTTTGTAGCCGTTGTCGACAAGCTCTGCTATCGCATCGATCGCTGTCGCTGACCAAAGATATGAAAACGTATTGATAATCATGCTTTTCACGTAGGTGAAACCCTCTCGGTTCCGCGCCATATAGAAGAAAGCTGTTCTTCATAACGCGATAGGAATTTTGCGCTGTGGCCGAGCCGCAACTGCTCCGTGGCTGCTGTCTATTTGGCGATCCTGGATGCGTCCACCATCGACGTCGTGCCCGTAGTCAGCTGTTGCCCTTCGAGTACTTCCGGGTCAACGAGGGCCACAGTGGGACGGTCACCTCGGTTGCCGGTCTCCGGCAGCGTGAAGTAAACGACGAGGCAGAGGGCGACGACGACGATCATGTAGACGGCGACGAGCATCGGCTGTCCGGCGCCAACGAAAGCGGCGGCGATGAGCGGTGCGGTGCCACCAAAGACGGCAATCACAATTTGATGTGCGAAACCGATGCCGGAAACCCGGACGGATGCCGGGAAGAGTTCGGCCTGGATGGTCGGATAGACCGACTGCCAGATACCGAGAACAACCCAACCGGAGGCCGATACGAGGACGTATACCCAGAAGCCAGGCTGGTTGAGGAGCAGAAGCAAGGGGTAGAAGAGCACGATCATGCCGATGGCGCCGATGATCGGGAAGATTTTGCGCCGGCCAAGTCGGTCGGAAAGCGCGCCGCAGATCGGCACGACAATGACGAGCAAGGCCAGCCCGATTACGCTTCCGGCGAGCGTGGACGAGAGGTCCCGACCGCTGGTGAGTTTGGCGTACGTGGGAAGGAAGGTGGCCCATGTGTAGTAGGCAACGGCCGGCGCGGAAAGCGCTGCTGCCTGAAGCAAGGCCTTCGGGTGCTCGCGAAGCAGGTCCATCAGTCGGGCCGCAGCAGACTTCTGGTCGACAAGGGATTCGGCTTCGAACTCAGGCGTTTCTTCAGCACGGGCCCGCATGATGAGGCCGACGATGCCGAGGATGCCGCCCACAACGAACGGGATGCGCCAGCCCCAGGCGGCGAGGTCGGCCGTCGAGAATGATGACGTCACCATTGCGGCTGCGCCGGTAGCTGCGAGGGTCGCAAGGCCACTGGCCATGTTGGTGAAGGAACCAAACAGGCCCCTTCGGTTTGCTGGAGCGTGCTCGACCATGAACGCGATGGCGCTCTGGCCCTCGCTGCCCGCCGAAATGCCTTGGATGATGCGCGCAACCAGGAAGAGGACGGGCGCCGCATAGCCGATGCTCGCAAATGATGGCGTGAGGCCGATGATGAGTGAGCCGAGCGCCATTCCGGAGACGGACAGAGTCAAGATGATCCGTCGTCCAAAACGATCTGCCAGTGGGGAGATGATGATGCCGCTAAGCGGCCGGACAACAAACCCGACGGCGTAGGTCAGGAGTGCGGCAATCAGGGAGGCGAACGGGGAGTCGCTGGGGAATATCTGCGACGAGAACACCGCCGCGAGCAGCCCATAGATGTACCAGTCGTACCACTCGACGAAGTGGCCGATCGTCCCTGCCACCAGGTTCAGGGTGCGGCGTGGGTGCTTGGACGTTTCGGGACGCCCTGAAGTGTCGGGACTGCCGACGGCTTCTTTTGAGGTCTTCATTGAACTCTCCATGTTTTCACGTTTGGCGCTGTGGTTATAGTGCTGGTTCCCGGCTCCTACGGCGGAGGCGAGGATTGCTGTCTAACTGGTCCGACAGGGTCGAAGGCCCGCGACGCGATTGCTGCGGCGTAAGGGCGCTGCTTGCTGATAGCGGAAAGGTTTTTATGAGTCCCAGGGCCCAATGAGATCGGTTGCTGAGATCGGTTGCATTCAACGATACGAATGAACTGTGATGCTTGTCAATGTCCATGAGTTCGTATTGCGCGAGCCGATTCCGCTGAGGCCGCGAGGCTGCCTCAATCGACCGAAAGCGGGGCCTCGTTGTTGACGTCCTCAAACTGCACCCCGGACCATGTGCATTCCAGGCTGCCGTAGGTGGCCCAATACTCATCCCAGTGCGCAAGTTTCCACTGGTCGCGCTCCAAGCCACGCTGGATGAGGCGTGTGCGCAGAACGTCTTGGGGAACCCGGACCCGTATCACGGTGATCCCGGGGGAGGGCCAGTGGAAGTTGCTTGCCGCGCGGGTCAGGTATTCCGGATCGTCAAAGTAGGCTCCGAAGGGCGCATCGAGGACGACGGAGCGTCCGAGCCTTAGGTTTACGCCTGCAACATCCATGAGGGTCTCGTACTCAAGGGGCAGCAGGTTGTCGCGGTAGAAGTCGTTTGATTCGCGGTCTGTCGGGTCATGCCCCATGGCGGTCAGGGTGAACTCGACGAAGCGGCCGCTCACCCGGTCTTTATCCAGGTATGCCGCTTGATGCTTCTCGGCCGTTTGTTGGGCAATGGTTGTTTTCCCTGAGCCTGCTGGCCCAATAACGATGAAGACGTGCGGGAACATTATTGGCGGGCCTCTGCCACTGCGGCGAGGAAGGACCGCGCCGCTTCGGAGACGCGCGTGAAGTCGCCGTCGGGCTGCCATGCCTTGGTTACGTAGCTGCCCACGCCGACGCCTGCCACACCCGCGGCAAACCATTCGCCGACGTTGTCCAGGGTTACGCCTCCTGCAGGCATGATTGGCAGGTGTGCCAGGGGTGCCAGCACTGCCTTCGCGTAGGCAACTCCGCCGGCTTCGGTGGGGAAGAGCTTGATGATGTCGGCGCCCGCTTCGGCGGATTCAACGAGTTCGGTGGGTGTGTAGGCTCCGCTGATGGTTGGTACTTGATAGCGGTTTGCTGTGCGGATCATTGCGGGGTTCAGTTGGGGGCTGACAAGGAACGCGGCGCCGGCGCGAATGCACTCGTACGCGGCGTGCTCATCGAGCACAGTCCCCGCGCCAACGGCCACACCGGCGGGCCCATGCTTTGCGGCCAAGCGCCGGATCACCTCAACGGCTCCGGGAATCGACAGGGTGATCTCCAGTGCCCGGAAGCCCCCCTCGATGGCGGCCTCTGCGACCTTCTCGGCGACTTCGGCACTGTCGAGTCGCACGATGAGGACGGCCCCGGACTCGTCGATGGTCTGCAGGGTACGAAGTTTTCTATTCATGGCGGCCTCTCGTATGGCCGGGGAGCATCTTTTTTCCAGCCATCCCCGGCTCTATTTATGTTTCGTTGACAAACTCTCCCACCATCCATAGTGTTATTGCAACCGATCTCAGCAACCGATCTCATACAAGGGGGTATTGCGGTTGAGTCAAGTACGAACAATCATTCTCGGAGCTTCCCATTGGCATGTTCCGCTATGCGCGCAAGCCATCGCCGAAGAACACGAAGTAGTTGGCGTTGGCGACGACGATGTGACCCGTGTGCAGGTGACGGATCTGGCAAAGGTGTGGGAGGCGCCGGTTGAAGGCGATTGGCGGAAGCTGGTCGATCTGCCCGACATAGGACTGGCATACGTCTTTGGTCCCCACGAGGGGATGGCAGAAAAATGCCTGGCCCTGATCGAGCGGGGTATTCCGTTCGTGGTGGAAAAACCCTTGGGCACTTCCCTGAGCGAGCTATCCACCGTGCGTCAGGCCGCAGATGCTGCGGGCGTGCCGGCGACTGTGCCCTTGGTCCAGCGTGGCGGGCCCACGGATCAGTGGCTGGCCAAGGCAGGCCGGCCTACCTACCAGCGGGCGTCGTTTATTGCCGGTCCACCCTCACGCTATCTGGACAATGCCAACCCTTGGATGCTGGATCCGGCCAAAGCGGGCGGGGGTTGCCTGGCCAATCTGGCTCCGCATTTTGTCGACCTGTTTCTCAGGGGCACTGGCGAGTCAGAGGTGCAGGTGCAGTCAAGGCTTTCTTCGGTTCTTCACAACCAGGGCGTTGAGGATCATGCAAGCCTTATCCTCACTACACCCGAGGGCAGGGAAGCCATTGTGGAGGTTGGTTACGCATTCCCTTCATCGGCACTGAAGCGCTATTGCAGCTTCACCTCGGTTGGTGACGCTGGGTTCGCCACCGTTGATTCCGACGGCACAGCTACTTTCACGTCTACGACGGGCACTACGGAGATCGACAAGCTCAATGTCGACAGCGACCCTCTGTACGATCCGTTTGTCCGAAGTGTAGCCCGGACGCTGGAAGATGGATTCCGGGGCCTGACAACGCTGGCCCAGCTCGAAGATGTCATGCGTCCCATTTGGCGGGCGTATGACGACCAGCACGGAGGAAGAAAAAATGTCTGACTTGAGTATCGACGTCGTCGCTAAAGCCGCCGGAGTCCATCGGTCAACGGTTTCGCGGGCGTTCTCGCGCCCGGAGGCGGTGAAGAGTGAAACGCGCGAGCACATCCTCCGGGTTGCCGAGTCACTGGGCTACACGATGAATCCACTCGCCCAGGCGCTTCGGCGGAAGACGAGCACCATCATTCCGTTGATCGTGCCAGACATTACCAATCCCTTCTTCGCAGAACTCGCCAAAACGATGACCCAGGCAGCCGACGAGCGCGGCTATCAGTTGATGCTCTGCGTCACCAACGGCGACCCTGCGAAAACTGATGGCTACTTCACGGCAATGCAGGCGATGTATGCCCCCTTCGGAATCGTTGCCCCGTCCACCAAGGTCGACACCGAGGCCCTGAAACGCTTTGACTTCGGCCACAAGGTAGTGGTGATCGACCGTGTGGAAGGAGATTCTTCGGTGCCTACGGTCACCGTCGATAGCCGTCGAGGGATCATGCTTGCCCTGGAGCACCTGCACGGACTCGGGCATACGTCGATCGGCTACGTATCCGGCATCGCCGGCACGCATACCGCACAGGACCGGATTGAGGCCTACCGTGAACTCACGGCCCAGAGCGGCAGCACCCCTATCGTCCTGGACAGTGGGTCGGACCTTGACGCCGGTACCCGGGGTGCGGAGCACTTCCTGCAAATGGACAACCCACCAACGGCCATCATTGCAGCAAACGACATGGTGGCGTTCGCCGTGATTTCTGCGCTGGGCCGCAACGGCGTGCGTGTACCGGAAGATGTCTCGGTTGTCGGTTTTGATGGTCTGGCGCTTGGTGCCCGGTTCAACCCTGCTCTGACAACTGTGCGGCAGCCCATCGCCGATATGGGGCACATCGCCATCGAGTTGGCCGAGAAGCAAAACCTGGATGGGTCGGTGGACCACATAGTCCTCGAACCCGAACTTCTGGTCCGTGGTTCGACCTCGGGACCGCGCAAATGAGCGCGGCACAGCAGCATGGTCTCCAGCGTCTGCCGGGGCTTCGGCACACGGACCACGTCGGGTTGACTGTTCCCAACCTTGAAGAAGGCGTCCGATTCTTCGTTGACGTCCTCGGCGCCGAGGAGCTGTACCGTTCCGAACGGGGGCCGGATGAAGAATTCATGCCCACCAACTTCGAGGTGCCAGCAGATGCCAAGCTCACTCTCGCCATGCTGCGCCTGCCACCAAACCTCAATATCGAACTTTTCGAATGGAGCAGCGCCGAGCGGCGCGGGACTCCACCCCGGCACTGCGACGCCGGAGGACACCACCTGTGCTTCGTGGTCGACGACGTCGATGAGGCCATTGCCGTGCTGCAGGAAACGCCTGGGGTACGGGTGCTCGGTGAACGCAAGGAAGTCGCCGGCGACAGCCCTCGCGTAGCCGGCAACCGCTGGACCTACTTCATCACCCCATGGGGGTTGCTGATGGAAATCGTGGACCGATCCCGCGTCCCATCTCCGCCCCGGCTGGTCGGTCCAACGGACTGGGCAGCCATTCCAAACACTTCAGAAAGGACAACGAACAATGCGGCTAGCGGGTCACACACTCGGCACCCCGAACCACACGGTTCCCCAAGCACTTAGTCTCTTCCGGGCCGCAGGGCTCGACGCTGCCGAAGTCATCTACCAGAATGACTACAAATCCGGCCTGCCCCTGGGCGACCGGCACTCGGCGATGGAGGCACTCAAAGCGGCCGAAGGCGAAGGTGTACCCATCGTGGGACTAACGCCTTACACCACGGCCATCAACTCGCTGGACAACACTGAGTGGAGTAAAGGCGTAGACGAGTTCCGTGGCGCGATCGATACCGCGCAGTTGCTCGGCGCCGACCGGGTCCGCGTCTACGCCGGATCCTGGCAGCCCGGAGACTCAGACCACGCCGCGCGGTGGGGGCAGCTGCGCAAGGCGCTGGAGACCCTTGCCCCCGAAGCCCAGCAGGCTGGCGTCCGCCTCTGCGTCGAGAACCACTTTGGCACCATGACGCAGACTGCAGCGGACACCGCGGCCTTGGTCCGGGAAATCGCCCAGCCCTCTGTACGGGTGCTCTATGACCAGGCCAACCTGACCTTCACGCACGACGAAAGCTACGAAGAAGCCTTCGCCGTCCAAGGCGACCTGATAGGCCACGTCCACGTGAAAGACCTCGTCTTCACAGATCCCAACGCGGCCTTCCGTGCCACCGAGACGGCCCGCGTCAACGCCTCCGAGCGTGCAGTCCGTTCGCGCGTGGTCGGAAGCGGCGTTGTTCCGTGGTCCCAGATCCTCGCCTCTCTGCTCCAGCACGGCTACGACGACGTACTGAGCATCGAACTCGAATACCGCTGGCACCCCCAAGACCTCCCCGCGCCCGAGGACGGATTCAGCGAATCCGTCTCTGTCCTGCGCTCAATGCTCACAAATCTGGCTGAAGTAAGGAACGCCTGATGGCCAACAACCGCCTTCGCGTCGGAGTTATCGGCGCCGGCAACATCGCAACCATTGCCCAACTGCCCACCCTCGTGCAGCGCGACGACGTTGAACTTGTCGGGCTGGTGTCCCGGCGCGAAGATCCAAGCAGCCTTGTCCGGCGCTGGGGCTTCAATGCGGCCTATAAAACGGTGGAGGACATGCTGGCCGCGCAGGAACTGGACGCAGTCTTCGTATTGACCCCGCGTTCCGAGCACGCCCACGCCGTCGAGCTTTGCCTTAAACACGACGTGGACGTGTTCTGTGAGAAGCCGCTTGCCCCGGCGACCGATGAAGCCGAGCGCCTGGCTGACCTCGCCGACGAGCGGGGACGGATCCTCATGGTCGACTTCAACCGCCGCTATGCTCCCGTCTACACCGCCGGCCGGGAAGCCTTCGGCGATAAGGGTGCCACCTTCTGCGTCGCCCAAAAGAACCGTCCCGGATCCGAATACCGTGCAACGTTCGAGAACGCCATTCATATGGTTGATCTCCTGCGATGGTATTGCGGCGGCGAGCCGGAACACGTGACCGCCCACGCCGCGGGTGAGGACCCCTGGGAAGAAGACGGACTCGCAGCGACTATCCGCTTCAGCACCGGTAACACCGGCGTCCTGATGGCAGCTCGCACAGCAGGGGCATGGAACGAGAAACTGGACGCCTACGGTGACGGAAAGACCGTTGAAGTCAGGGCACCCGAAACGGTCTCTACCACCATCAACGGCGTCACCACATCACGGGAACTGAGCGCCGAAGCATATGGCTGGGCGACTGCGACAGACACCCTGGGATTCTCAGCCGCTGTTCATCACTTCCTGGACCGGGTCGCCGACAGGGCCCAACCGCTTACATCAGGCCGCGAAGCTGTCCGTACCCAGCGCCTGCTGGACCAAATCCTCGCCGCCGCCGGACTGCCTACAAAGGAGCAATCCGGGCGCGAATGGGCGAGCCACGCCGTCAACGCAAGCTGAATCTCCACTGACGTAAGGAGGTGTCACCATCGCTCTCCTTCGTGCGCGCAAGGATGCACCAAAAATCAGGGGAGCGGGGAAGCGGCTTCGCGGGCGTTTCACCGCGCTTGTAGGCATCCTGCTGGTTGGCTTCAGCGCCAGAGAAGCGGTTTCTGCGGCATCCCCGCTCCTGGGTCAACTCAGCGCGGACCTTCCCTTTGACGCTGTGTCGACAGGGATCCTCGGCATGCTGCCGACTGCCAGCTTCGCAGTGATGGGCTTCCTTGCGCCGCCGCTCCTGCGGCGCATGCAGTTGGAATACCTCCTGCTGCTTGCGATCATGCTGACAACACTAGGTCAGCTCGGCCGCGCGATGGGACCCAACGTCCCGACTTTTTTGGCGTTCACCTGCATCGCCATGCTCGGGATCGGTCTGATTAATATTGTGGCGCCGCCTCTCTTGATGAAGTACTTTCACGACAGAATCGGGATTCTCTCGGCCGTCTATGTCACTCTCTTGGGGGTCAGCACGGCTGTGGCCGCCCAATTCGCCATCCCCTTGGGCACTCTCTATGGCTGGCGGTTCTCCATCGGTAGCTGGGCTGCACTCAGCGCGGTCGCCGTGATCCCATGGCTTGCCCTCCTCACCGCTAAACGAAGGATTCCCCACTGCGGAACTCCTCCAACCAAGTATCGGCCGCCGTCCCGGGCGAACGCTGTCAAGCCTTGGAAATCATCAATCGGTTGGGGAACGGCCTTAATCTTTGCCGGCTTTTCCAGCAATACCTTTGCGTCGCTCACTTGGCTCCCGGCTGTCCTCGTGGACCGAGGAATGAGACAGGAAACTGCTGGATCCATGCTGGCGGTCTACTCAATTCTTGCCCTACCGTTCGCTCTGATTGTGCCTGTGGTGGTTCAGAAAATGGCCCGTCCGCTGCCGGTGGCCGTTCTGTTTGTCGCCGCATTCGCCACAGGTTACGCAGGCATCATCTTCGCTCCACCAGCTTCGGCAGCGGTCTGGGTCGTTATTGCAGGCCTGGGCCAAGGTGCCTATTCCTTTGCGTTTGCCATGATCAATAAGCGAACTCGAACGCAGTCCGGCTCCGGGAGCTTGTCCGCGTTTGCCCAAGGAACGGGTTACGCCCTTGCAAGCGTCGGACCTTTCCTGTTCGCGCTCCTGCACCGTCCAGGGGACGGCTGGCTGCCCTCGTTCGCCATGCTCGGTGCCTGGCTTCTGGTGCTAATGACGGGGGCGATCATGGTCAACAAGGCACGCACGCTTGAAGATCACCCGCCGGTCCCGCGGCAAGCACTGAAAGTACAAGGTCCCTAACCACACTTGAAGACGCCAGACCATGGCGACCCGAGTTTCATACAACCACTCCATGGATTTGTTGGAGTACAGGAGAGACATAATGAGCACCTTTTGCAACTTCGCCCTTATCCTCGCGCGGCCGGAATCATGACGACGGCGGCACGGCCCATGCGGGTGGCGGTGGTCGGCGCGGCCGGGTGGGCAGGATCCCGACATGCCAGAGCATTCGCCAAGGCGGGCGCCAACGTCACCCACCTTGTTGAACAAGGCGACCGGGCGCTCCCATTGGCCCAAGAGTTGGGCGCCCACGTGGTGGCCAGCGTCCACGAGCTCCCTTCCGATGACCTGGACCTGGCCGTCGTCGCATTGCCCACTACTTTGCAACCGTCCATCTGCGCAGATCTACTGAACAGGGGATGTCGGGTGCTGACCGAAAAACCGGTGGCCGCAGATGCCGAAGGTGCTGCCGTCCTGGCAGCCGCCTCCGGAGTGCACGAACGACTCATGGTGGGGTACACACTCCACCAACATCCCGCCGTCGAAATCCTCTCCCAGTGGGTGCGGGACAACGACGTGATCGCTGTAAACGTCCGTTCGGTCGCCCATAAAACGAACATCGACTCATGGCGTTCTGATCCGAAAGAGGGCGGCGTTGCCGTTGTAAACGGCATTCACGCCGTTGAACTGGTGTCTTCGTGGTTCGAGGGGCATCCAAAAGTCCTGGCCACCATCACGAGCAGCAGCCTGTACGGGTCTCCCGTGCCGGAACACGTTCTCTCCACCCTCGAGTTCCCCTCCGGAGCGGTGTTCACTTTGCAGAGCTACTGGTCTCCCTGGCAGGAACCTAAAGGTCTCAATCAAGGGGATTGGAGCCTCACCATCGATGTTCTGGCCGTCGGCGGCCGGTTGCTTTGGTCTAACGATTCTCTACGTGTGTGGGACCGTGATGGCCGACAGAACGGAAGGGACTTTGATCCCTCCGACCTCTTTCTCCGTCAGGCAGAAGCGGCACTGAGGTTCTGCGCCGGTGAAACCCCCGCCGTCACTTTTGCCCAGGCGCTCCGCGCCACGGAAATCGCCGATGCAATCGGGGCCGGCGCAGTCCGGACAGCGGTGGCCCCAGGGCACTCGGGAGGTGCCAACCCCGTAACACCATCCAAGCCCGGAATAACGACCACCTGCTGAACCGGGCAATATCGAATAAGGAAACGAAAATGAAGCAAGAACCTCACAAGCCAACCACAGGCGTCCTGTCGTCAAGCTGCGTCAAGAGCGGAGAGAACCAATGAGCCTCAAAGACCAAGTAGTTCTCGTCACTGGGTCCAGCGGCGGTATCGGTGACGCTGCAGTCGCCGCACTGAGAGCAGCCGGAGCCAAAGTCATTGGTGCGGACCGTTCCCCCAAGGAAGACCAGTCCTTGGAGGCGTTCTACCCTCTGGACATCACCTCGGAACAACAATGCGCAACTGTGATACAGGACGTTCAAGCCAAATACGGCCGTGTGGATGTCCTCGTGCATGCAGCCGGGGTGCTCGGCCCCACCCCCGACATCATGGAAACAACCACCGAAGAGTTCGACTCCATCCTCAGGATCAACGCCACCGCGACCTTCACCATGGTCAGGGAGACCGCAAGATCAATGCTTGATTCCGGCACAGCCGGCGCAATCGTGGTCCTGTCTTCAGTTGCGGCAAAAGAAGCACGACTCAACTACCTGCCCTACAACGCCAGCAAGCTCGCGGTCCTCCACATCATGTGGTCCTTTGCCGAACTGCTCGGACCCAACGGCATCTCCGTAAACGCGATCGCACCAGGGCCGGTCAACACGCCCATGTGGGCGCAGTTCGCCCGTGACTCAGGCCCGGATGCAGCAGCCAACCGAGCCAAGAGGGCAGCACAACTGCCGATGCGCCGATTCGCAGAACCCGATGAAGTTGCCCGTGCCATCCTGTTCCTTTCTGACCCCGACAACCGCTACATCACGGGAGTCTCCCTCGACGTGGCCGGCGGCGCACACCTGGGAATCGGATCCTGAACACCCGGAAGAGGGCAATGAGGTACGAGTCTTTGATCTACCAAGGAGACACCTAATGCGACATCACCACACCGCGCTGCACGTTACGGATATGGAGCGCAGCGAGCGGTTTTACGTGGATGGCCTCGGACTAACCCGTTTGGATGCATGGACGTCGGGTCCGTATATCGGCGACCTGTACGGCCGTCCCAACGTCAAAGTGAGAGCCATGCTTCTGGCTACCAGTGACGGATCCTTTCGGCTGGAGCTGGCCCATGCCGAGCCATTGCTGCCAGCCATCGATCCCTCTGACGCGCGGCCGGGTACAGCCCATCTTGCCTTTACGGATATTGACGTTCGGGAGGTTTACTCCAGGATGACAGCGCTTGGTTACAGCGCGGTATCCGAACCTGTTGCCCCGATTTCAGGCCCCATCGCTGGCGGGTGGCTGGTTTACCTCCTTGATCCTGACGGGAATCGCGTGGAACTTATACAGCCGCCGGGCTGGCGTTCGGGCGAGGACTCATAAGTCACTGCTTTTGAATAACACGCACTCATAAGGTGAAAGCGCAGTGGGTGGACAGGTTGCAACCTGTCCACCCACTGTCATTTTAAAACGTTGTAAGAGAACGCGGGCATATTGCTCGAAGCCTTCGTCAAACCCGGCGGGGCCGGGGCAGGTTCTCACATATGAGGGCATGCCAAGCTTGCTGGGAGCATCAATTGGGCAGCGACATCTCCGCCGTGGAACACCGCACTGCAAGCCGAAGACTTGTCGGCCTGGCCTTCCCATGGCGGCGGTGGTCCAGACAGACATGCCCCGTGAGCCGAAGGAGACGGCTCACGGGGCTTTTCTCTTCTGTCAGATGTTGAGGCTGAGGAGTTGTTCCAGCTACCCCTTGACACCCCCGGAGGTCATTCCCGCAACAAACCAACGCTGGAATGCCAGGAAGATGGAGAGAACAGGGATGAAAGCAACGACGATGAATGAGGCGAAGAGCCCCCAGAAACTACCGAAGCCGGTGGTTATGTAACGCACTATGCCGTTCTGGACAGTCTTCATGTCCTCTGTGGTGGCCAGGACGGTACCCACAAGGAAGTCGTTCCACACGAACACGAAGATGAAGATGGCCACGGCTGCGATACCGGGACGGATGAGCGGAAGGATGATGCGCCACAGAATCTGTATCCGCGAACAGCCGTCGATGGCTGCCGCTTCCTCGATTTCGACGGGTATGTTCTCGATGAAATTCCGCAGGAACAGGATTGTTTGTCCACAAATGATTGCCGTGTAGACGATGATCAGCATCGGGTAGGTGTTGATCAGTGCGGTCTTGACAAACATGGAGTAGAGCGCGATGAAAACGACGATCGCCGGGACCATGGACAGGACCAGAATTCCGGTCATCAAGGTTTCCATGCGGCGGCTACGGTATCTCGTGGCCACATAGGCTGCGGGGATGCAGATGGCCAGAGCAAGGACGATCGAGCCCCCGGCATAAATGAGAGAGTTCACGAAGAAGCGAATGTTGGTCGATGTCAGAAGACCCACATAGCCCTCGGAGGAGAACGGAGCCGGTATCCACCTAGGCGGGAATTCCAGGGTTCCCGAAGCAGTCTTAAGTGACGTGGACACGATCCAGGCCACCGGCGGGAGTACCACAGCGGCGGAAAGTATGACGTACGCCCAGGCCGGTACTCCCCGGACGAAACTGCCCAGACGGCGCTGGCGGCGCGAGGTTGTGGTACTCACAGACTTTCCTTCCGTCGGAATCGGATGGCGACGAGGGTCAGGGCGATATTGACCGCGAAGAGCAGGATTGCCGTTGCCGAGGCGCCGGAGAGATCGAATTTGTCAAACATCTGGTTGTAAACGCGCATGGACAACGTCTCTGTCGAGCCGATGGGGCCTCCGCGTGTGGTGACCAGAATGATGGTGACCATCTGCACATAAAGCATGAGAAGGACCACCACAACGGAGACTATGGTGTTCCGCAGGTAGGGGAGGGTGATGTTCACAAATCCGTGCCAGATGCCGCCCCCATCCACTTTCAGGCTTTCGCGGAGCTCCTCGGGAATCGTTTGAAGAGCGCCCAGAAAGAGGAGCATGGCCTGCGGGTAGGACCACCACGCAGTCATCAGGGTCACTGCAATCAGCGCACTGGTCGGCGATGAAAACACGTCAGTGGGACCGAACCCGAGGGATTTGGTGATGGCGGAAGCCGGTCCGTAGTTGGGGTTGAGGAACCAGAGCCAGATTGTTCCTGCAGTGGCTTGCGACATGAGCCAGGGCAGGAGGAAGAGGCTCCGAACGGAGCGCTTGAAGCGGTGAAGGTTGTTGAGCACGATTGCGGAAAGCAGCCCCGCCGGCAGAGCGATGACCAAGGCGCCCAGCGAGAACACCAAGGTTGTCCAAATGCGGCTCGGCAGGTCGGAGTCTGAGAACAGTCGGACAAACGAATTCAGCCCTGAAAACTTGCCGATCTGGTAATAGGACGTCTCGTGTAGTGCCGTCCACGCTGTATAGATGAGGGGCCCAACAAAAACGAAGAGGAAGACGGCGCTGACTGGGAGGACATAGAGCCATACCATTCGGTCCTTGCGGACCCGGCGAAGAGCCTGGGTGCTTAAGGGAGACGCTGCGGTCTTGAGTGGGCTGCGGGTGGGGCTTTTAGTTGACATTATCTGTCCCTTCCGAGGGGGCCTGATTGCTCAGGCCCCCGAATATCACGAGCGGCTACTTCTTGTTGGCCGCATCCTGCGCAGAACGGATAAAGTCGTCGCCTGATGAACCGTTAAGGGTCAGCTTTTGTCCGGCCTGGGAGAGGCCAGTGGCAAGCGCGGTCCATGTGTTGGAATACGTGCGTGGTTCACTGTTGCTCTTGACGTAGGCTGCGATGTCGTTCACGGTCTTTGCCTCAGGAGTCGAGAAAAACGGTTGCTCGTAGGTAGCTGCGCGCGTGGGTACCTCGCCGCCGGTTGCCATCAGAGCACCGGCTTCCGGGCCGGTCATGTACTCGATGAACTTCCAGGCGGCCTCGCTGTTCTTGCTGCCATTGCCGATGCCCAAGGTCCAACCAATGGTGGTACCCGTCGTATCGCCGGTACTCGCTTTCGGCAACGCCGTCCACTTGAGGTCCTTGTTCTGCGAGCCGAAAGACACCGCCCGTTCCGTGCCCAAAACTGCCATGGCGACCGTTCCGCTCGCCATACCGTCAGCTACAGTGCCGTAGGTGTCCGAAACGACGTTGCTACCAAGGGCTTTCGCGTCCCTGAGCTTGGCCAGGAAGTTACCGAACTCGTTGCCTTTGGCCGTCGCGAAATCCGCCTGTCCGTCTTTGTTCCAGATTTCCTGATCTACCTGTGTCATGAAGCAGTTGAAAAAGGTGCTGATGATGGCCGAGTTGTCCGTGTCCGAGAAGCCGGTCCCGAATCCGGTGTAGCCGGCCGCAGCAGCCTTCTTGGCAACCTCGACGACCTCCTCATAGGTAGAGGGAACTGTGGCGCCGATCTGGCTAAGGATCTTTTCGTTGTAGTAAAGGGCGCAGGTCCTGTATTCGTACGGTACGGCAACTGCTTTGCCATCAGGGCCTGCGAGAGTATCCGTGGGGCGCAGCCAGTCAGTCACCTTGGAAGCAGCGTCTGGCAGAGGGGAGTAGACGCCGGCGGATGCCATCTGGGGAACTACGGGAGTGAACATCTTGAAGACATCAGGGGCCTGACCTGCTGCCGCGGCCTGCGGAAGTCGGTTCAACATATCGCCCAGTGAAACAACCGACAGGTTGACCTTGATGTCCGGGTTGGCCGCCTCAAACTTAGCAATGTTTTCTTTTAGCGCCTTTGAACGCGGATTTGCCTGGCTGGGATCAAGGAAGTCCCAGTAGTTCAGGGTCACGGGACCTTTGGGCTCCGAAGCCGAGGGGGAGCAGCCACTAAGGGCTAGGCCGGCTACGACGGCTGTAACGAGCGCCAAGCCCCATCGCTTTTTAATCATGAATTTCTCCTGTGAATGAGTGTGTGCTGATGCGGAAGCATGCCGTGCTCAAGCGACGCGCGCTCAATGCGGAACGTCGACGGTCAGGAGAAGTCGATTTGTTCATCAAGTCTCTCCTTTGAGATCGGTTGCATTTTTGATAACTAGAAATGAGATCGGTTGCTGAGATCGGTTGCACTAAATTTAGAGCGGTGGAGTTGCTCTGTCAAGGGATCATGTGATGTGGGTTATATGACGGCGAACTTCGCAATGCCCACTCCGATGTGCCGCCGGAAGGGGCCCGCCCCTTCGGACAGGGTTATCGCCGCCTAGGTCATGCCGGCGTCGATCCCGATGAGCTTTCGGATGTGATGGCAACTCAAAGGACCGCTCATCAAACGACGCCGTCCACCCTCGGATCAGACCAGTCCCGCGACGTTATCGCCAACCCCCTCAGGGCATGTCGAGATGGGTTCGGTGGGCGGTGTTTTTGTTGGTGTTCCAGCCTGCGATGATGCCGGCGCCGATCATGTTGTCGGTGAGGCGTGCGAAGCGGTAGCCGGGGTCGGTGTAGAGGGCGAGTTGGAGGTATTGGTGGGCTTTGGATCCTCTGCCTTCCCACCAGTTGATGTAGCCGATGGTGGTGAGGATGGGTGCTGCGTGCTCCGGTGCGGCCAGGGTGTAGGTGTGGGTGAGGAGTTGTTTGGCCCATTCGATGCGTGACCAGTTCGGTGCCTGGGTGGTTTGGGCGAAGAGGATGCGAACCGATGGTTCGTCGATGCCGGGGATGTCGGCCATGAGCCGGTCTCGGTTGTGCGGGAACTGGTAGTAGGCGATGAGCTTCAGAACGTCCTGGTCGCTGGGGTAGTCCTTGGTGGCGAGCATGCCGTTCCAAAGCTCGTGCGCATCGTGCACCGCTGTCGCTGGCGGCTGGTTGAGGATGGTTTGTTTGTGGTGTTCGACGGCGGTCGCGTCCTCAGCCTTGTGGGTCGCGGTCGGGAGGGTGATTTGGTTGGTGGGTTCGATGGTGCTGCCGCGGTAGATGAATTCGGCGTTGATTTGTGAGTATTCGGTGGTGCTGATGGGTATTGCGATGTCGGGTCCGGGTGGGGTGTCGTAGGGGGAGTAGGTGGTGTCAGTGACGTAGATGCCGTCGCGGATGGTGATGCCTTCGTGGGCGAGGACTCCGGTGAGGGCTGCGATGGTGGCCCGGTGGGGCCTTGCCTCTCCTGCCTGTGGGGTTTGGGTGGTGTAGAGGGCGAAGACGATGCTGTTGGCTTGTTCGTCGGTGGTGAGGTAGGCGGCGACGGTTTGGGCGAAGTGGGTTTCGTGGCCTGGTTGTTTGGGGAGATCGATGCGGAGAGTGGCGCCGACTTTGTCTTTGTTGAGGGTGATGCAGACGAGGCTTTCTGTTGGCCAGAAGCCGAGGGTGTGGCCGATGAAGCTGAGCAGATCGGCGGGGTCTTTAATGGTGAGCGCGTTCATGGTCGTGCTTTTCCTTGTCGTTGGCTAGTGACGGTTCTATGGTCTGGGGGCCGTCTGCGTTCTACGGCGGCCACCGCCTGGGCCTGTGCATCGAGAGTTTGTTGGTCTATTTCTTCATGGACGGCCGCGGGTTGAGCGCCATGACTAAGTGGAAGCCAGGTAGCTCGGTTCATTTATTGCGGGAACGTGGTCTTTATTTGCTCTGGCTCTGGAAATATTGCTTGTCAACTGCCGGTTTATTGAGCGCGTGGTGCAAGATTGTGCTGGGGGAGCGAAACCTGTTGTTGTCGACAGTTGCGGTGAACCCGCAGCCTCTGTTTCCTGACGACGATAGGTCTATAGATGAGCGTTCCCGCCGGCTGGTACACCGACCCCCAAGAAGCTTCTTTGGTCCGGTATTGGGACGGCCGTCGATGGACCCAACACGTTCAGCCTGCTCAGCAGCAACAGCTTGTCCAGCCGCAGCCGACGGTGCCTCAGGTTCCGGTCCCCGTGCAGCAAGCACCGCAACAGCCGTCCGTAGAGCAGCCTGGTCCGGAACCAGTGCGGAAGGTTGGGTTCTTCGGTGCACGGAAGACAGCCGGGAGCCGCACAAAGAATAGTGCCTGCGGTGTTCCAATCAACGAAGAATCGCTTGTCACGGCATTTCGAGGTTGTTCCGGTATGCGGTGTTTTTGTTGGTGTTCCAGCCTGCGATGATGCCGGCGCCGAGCATGTGGTCGGTGAGGCGTGCGAAGCGGTAGCCGGGTTCGGTGTCGAGGGCGAATTGGAGATATTGGTGGGCTTTGGATCCTCGGCCTTCCCACCAGTTGATGTAGCCGATGGTGGTGAGGATGGGTGCTGCGTGCTCCGATGCGGCCCGGGGTGTAGGTGTGGGTGAGGAGTTGTTTGGGCGAAGAGGATGCGAACCGATGGTTCGTCGATGCCGGGGATGTGGGCCATGAGCCGGTCGCGGATGTGCGGGAACTGGAAGTAGGCGATGAGTTTCAGGTGTCCTGGTTGGTGGGGTAGTTCTTGGTGGCGAGCATGCCGTTCCAAAGCTCGTGCGCATCGTGTATCGCTGTCGCTGGCGGCCGGTTGCCGATGGCTTCCATGTGGCGTTCGACGGCGACCGCGTCCTCAGCCTTGTGGGTCGCCAGGGGGAGGGTGATTTGGTTGGTGGGTTCGACGGTGCTCCCACGGTAGACGAACTCGGCGTTGACCCGTGAGTATTCGGTGGTGTTGAGAGGAACCGCGATGTCGGGTCCGGGTGGGTTGTCGTAGGGGGAGTAGGTGGTATCGGTGACGTAGATGCCGTCTCGGATGATGATGCCTTCCCTCGCGAGGACTCCGGTGAGGGCTGCGATGGTGGCACGGTGCGGTCTGGCTTCTCCTGGTTCCGGAGCGTCAGTGGGGTAGAGGGCGAAGACGATGCCGTTGGCTCGCTCGTCGGAGGTGAGGTAGGCGGCGACGGTTTGGGCGAAGTGGATCTCCACGCCTGGTTGTTGGGGGGCGATGCGGAGTGTGGCGCCGACTTTGACTTTGATTGATGGTGACGCAGACGAGGCTTTCTGTTGGCCAGAAGCCCAGGGTGTGGCCGATGAAGCTTAGCAAATCGGCGGGATCCTTGATGGTGAGTGCATTCATTGTCCTGTCTCCTCGTGCGTTGATGGCAGTTGGCGGTGGAAGCCCTTCTGCTGGGGGCCTCAGCCATCCATGAGCGTGTGACATGCCTTGCGCCATGACCGTCTTCCACTGACTTCGGAGATCGAAGACAGCGCGACGAATCATTTGAGCTGCAGCGCCATACGGACACCGTCAGTACCTTGTCCGGAGGGGTGCCGGAGAACGTTTTGGCCCACCGTCATGTCCCGTCTGCTCAGGCCGGAACCAAGGAGTGAAGCATTCGAACATATGCGCCGTTATCGGTTTCACTTGGCTCGGTGGAGGATGTCTTAGTCCCTGCCCGCTAGGTACCGTTTTGGTACCATGGGGTTTCATGGCTATGAATCTCCGAGTCCCTGAGGACCTTGATCGACGGCTGGAAAAGTTGGCCGCCGAGGAACACACGTCCAAGTCCGCACTCCTATTGCAGGGGGCCGAGTTGGTTCTGCAGCGGCACGCGCGCCGGCGTGAAATTAGTGAGGGCCTTGATTTTGTGTTGAGTCATGATGCTGAGCTGCTGACGCGCCTTGAGGACGCGTGACGGCTTACCTTGACATTGAGGATGCGCTTCAAGTTATTGATCGCTACGGCTTCCATATCCGCGACGTCGGCTTGTTGGCGTCGGCGTTGGCCAGGCCGGCGACAACGGTCATGGGCGCTGAAGCTTATCCGGAACTAGCGGTGAAGGCGGCTGCCTTACTTGAGTCGGTCGCGCGGTTCCATCCACTCCTTGATGGGAACAAGCGGACTGCTTGGACGCTCATGGTGCTGTTGTTGTGGATCAACGGCTACCGTCATGACTTCTCAACTGACGAGGGCTTCGGACTGGTCGTCGGGGTCGCCGCTGGGGAAGTTGAGATACGGGATTCGGCCGCTGTGATTTCGAATCATTTGGTGCCGCGTTAACTCGGCCTTCCCCTAAGAGGAAGGTGTGGACAATGTCCACACCTTCCGCCTCGGACTAGCCCGTACACCCCCCGGACTGGCCCGGACTCCGCAAGTTTCCGCGGGAACCCAGCAATAACAAGGCCGGGAATCGCGTTCGAGTCCCACCTCGGGCACGGCATAACCCCTTTTCAGAGGGGTTTTTGCTTTTAAGTGTGGACAAATGTTGACAAGTCCCTCTGCCTCATGACCCGGATGGTGCCTGGCCGCCGGGAACGGCCTGTTCAGTTTGGGTGGGGGAGCGGGCTCAGCGTCCTGGCGTGTGGGCGCTCCGCTGGCTCTGGGTTGGGGACATTCAAGCTCCCTCTTTCGGTTCTGTCCGGTAGGTCTGGAGTGCCCTACACATCTTCATGGAGAGGAAGACTGAGCGCAGCATGACTTCCAGTCTCTGGGTCAAAGTTCTTGATCTTGGCGCGTTGCTGGAGCTCAGAGCCCTGACTGAGTGCGAGCCTAGTCAGGCCAAAAGGGGGTGTGGACATTGTCAACGCCTAAACTTCCGTCGGTGACCTACGTCCAGAACTGCCCCGCAGCCATCTTTGTTGAAGTACATCGGCCTTGAGCGCTAGAAGCTGAATAAGTCGAGTTGGCTCGGTGGCCCGCACTGCAGGGTCACGACATCGTTTCGGGTGAATCGGTATGAAAAATCCCACGACGTCGACATAGCTCAGGTCGTGCAGTTGATGGCCGCGACAACTCGCTCCGCGAGTCGGATGGCAGATAACCAGCCGAAGTTCGGACTCCACGGGCCCTGCAAACTGAGCGAATTCGTGCGAACTGTTTGCATCGGGTCTGGGCCGCCCCGTCAGGGCAGCCCAGACCCGGGGCAAAGGGGGCAGCATTTGCCAGTCCTCTGTCCTGTCAGGCTGCGATGTTGTACTTGATCCACTCGGTCAGGCTGGTGACTGGAATTGAGTGCCTCGCGTTGAAGGTGTCGTCCTTTGGCCAGGCCACTCCTCGGCCCTGGGCAAAGACGGCGCGGTATTTTCGTGTCATATTGTCCGGGTCGTTGGCCAGCTCGTCCAGCAGGAAAGGCACTGTCCATTCCACGACCCGGAACGGACGCTCAAGCACGGATTCAAGGGTCCGCGCCAACTCACCGTATGTGATGGTGTCGCCGGCAAGGTAGACGATCTCGTTGCGGATGCGTGGTTCAGCAAAGAGGATCTCAGCGGTGAGGACGCCGATGTCTTCGGGGGTCGTTACGGTGACAGCTGTATCCAGGCTGCCCAAGGCGTTGACAGTGTCGTTAGGGAGATCGACCATCCCGGACCCCGGCTCGAAGAGGTAGTTCATGAACATTCCGGTGGAGATGATCACCCACTCGGTCTCGTGCTGGGACCTGAGCAGATCCCTGACATCCAGTTGCGAGTCGAAGATGTCCTGGGGACTTCCCCGGCCGATCACGTCGAAGTCGACGCCGAACTGCCAGGGGAAGTATCGAGGGAGTTTCGCTTGGAGAGCGGCCTGTGCAACTTTCATGGGAGTGTCAAGTCCGGCGGTGATGCCCGTGCAGCCGATCACGGTGTCGTAGTTCGCGAAGATCGAGGCAAGTTCATCGACCGTGTTCTTGACCAGGTCGCCCTGGACAATCCTTACGCCCAGGTTTCGGATCTCGGCGAGATCGCGCTGCTTATCCGGGGCAGCGGATTCGACAGTATTCGCCCGCAGGAGCACACTGACAGTTGAGACGTTCACGTCTCTGGCCCGCCGTGCCACATTGCGAAGCACGGGCATGCCAAGTTCTCCCGCTCCGATGATGAGGATGTGCCGCGAGCGGGCGGACGGAATTTCGTTTGTCATTAGCGCAGAGTCCTTACTTGATTCGTGTTCCCAGCTTTTGCTGATGTGGAGCGCCGAACGCCGGCAGTGTGTCGACGTTGACGTCGTGTTCAAGAGGTCAGGCTCGAGCGCTCCACTCCTGGGCGAGAGGCGGTCATGTCTTTCACCCAAGTGTCCGCACAGGATCCGTTTGGGAACAGACCTGTCGACGGGCACGAATGCCAGCGTAGACTTTGACATTAGTGTCAAGGTCAAGTCGACGATCCAAGTGAAGAGGTACAGACGGTGAAAATCGGTGAGGTTGGCAAGGAACTGGGCGTCCAAACTCGAATGCTCCGCTACTACGAGCAACAGGGGCTCATCCAGGCATCCCGTTCGACCAACGGGTACCGCGAGTACTCTGACGAGCAGATCGAGCATGCCCGCCACGTCCGGGCTCTGATAGCGGCCGGCCTGTCGACGAGGATGATCAAGATCGTGCTGAACATCGAAACTCCAGCAACCCAAGGTCAATCCACTGTAGGCAATCGGGCTCTGGCGGAGGAGCTTGCTCAAGAACTGCGCGTCGTGGAAAACAGAATCGTCTGCCTGGAGAAGAGCCGTGATGCTGTCATTGACTACCTTCAGCGGACAAATCACGCAGATCTACTGACAACGACGTGACCTTCCACGTGCCATTTTGCTTCGCTCAGTTAGATCACAACCACCCGTGGCCACGAACGCACAATGTCCTTGCAGCACGTCTTTTGAGGGGTTGCTCAATCGGGAGTGCGATGCCGTCAGCCGCGTGGTGGAAGCTTTCGAGATGCGATCCGGCCCCTGACCGGTCACGCCCGTGACGCAGGACCGGTTGGTTTGGTTTAGTTCAGGGCCGGGGTGTCCTTGGGGATGACGCCGGAACCGTAGAGATCGGCGGCGAGATCCTGAAGGGCGCGCAAGGCGACCCGCTGGGGAAAGGGACCGTAGGAAACACGGGCAACACCCAGTTCCTGGAGCTCGGCCGCGGGCAGCGCTCCGGGCGCGCCAATCACGGACAATTTGCCGTGTCCGAGGCCCGCGACGAGCGGCTCAATAACGTCGCGTGTCAGGGCACCAGGGACAAAGACCAACGCCGCGCCTGCATCAAGGAAGGCGCGACCACGAGCAATAGCGTCCTCAACGCTGTCCTTGATCGGACGGTCCCCGCCCTTCGCGATGGCGTCGGTGCGCGCGTTGAGCTGGAACGGGATGCCTTCGCCCTTCGCGGCGTCGACGATCGCCTTCACCCGGGCGACAGCTTCATTGAAAGGACGCAAACGGTCTTCGACATTGGCGCCCACGACGCCGATGCCAATCGCCCGGCGGATAGTTTCCGCTGGGTCTTCATAACCGTCGTCGAGGTCTGCAGTGACCGGAAGTTCAACCGCGCTGACGATCCTCTTCACGCCCTCCAGCGCGACATCCAGGGGCATGGTTCCATCGGCATAGCCATACGCCGCTGCAATCGAGTGCCCGGCGGTGGCAATGGCCTTGGTTTCGGGCACGGATGCAACGGTCGAGGCGCTGATGGCGTCCCATACGTTGACCACACTCAGGATTTCCGGTGCCTCATGCAGAGCCTTCAATTTCTCTGCCCGGGCGTTGATATTGTGTTCGGTCATGGTTGTCCTCCGTGGTCATGATCAGGATCACTCGCCCATCTCAGCCTGGACGCCATGGCGCCTTTAGGTGACAAGGCGATAGGCGGGTTCGGGTCTTAGTTGGGGCGGGTCCGTAATGATGTTCGAAAGGGCCGTCGCAGGTGAACCTGCTTCAGCCCGAAAAGGTATCTCTCGGGCTCACGCACTCGCCACCTAACCTTCTACAGTGTGGTCGACACGCCGCTGGGGCCGTTCTCGCCATCTGGACGGGTAAAGATTCTCAGCGGTCATTCGGTATCGAAGCTCGCCGACGAGCTGGCCCGGTTCGAGCCAAACCTCGTAGTTGTCCGCGGCCAGGAACAATTCACGCCCGTAAGGCCCGTCCGCTGCCACCCAGATCATGCTTGAATCGGGCATTACGGCCTCCACCGTTCCCGCGCGGACCAACGCTCCCCGCTGCCTTATCTCTATGGGGACCCCGTCCAAGCGGTGCCACTCAGATGCGGGATACTGCATCATCGAATTGCCCTGTCATGGAGCCCGCCGGTGCCTTCCGCATGGATCAACAGATCACTCTCCTTTGATTGGGCTGTCCGTGGCAGTGGATCCGGACCCGGACTCTTCAACGAACGCCAGAACACGGGCTGGACTCGCCGTTCCGCCCACGATGGGTAAGGGCGTGACGACGATGAAAGCGCCTGCTGCCGGTAACTGGTGAAGGTTTTTCAGGGATGTAACCCCGTATTTGTCGTTTCCGAGAAGGAAATGATGCATGGGGAAAGGCGGCTCCAAGCTGAAGCCTGCGCCGGCGTCGATCCCAACGGTTTCGACACCAAAGCCGGCAATGTCGGTCTCCTCAGCGAGCCAGCGCGCGCACTCTGCAGAGACGCCGGGTGTATGCGGACCCGACTCGTCAGCATTGAGGAAAAGAGCTTCGTTGTCTCCGAAAGCATCCCATCCTGTGCGGTAAAGCAGCCACGCACCCTTGGGCAACTTGCCGTACCGGGCCTCCCACGCCTCGATGTGGCTGACCTCAAGCAAGAAATCGGGATCTGAGGCGGCTTCAGCGGACGCATCGATCAGAACGGCGGGGCCGACGAGTTTTTCGGGTGGCAGCTGTGAAATGTCCCGTCCTTCCCTCCCACTGACCCAGTGGATGGGCGCGTCAACGTGAGTGCCAAAATGTTCGCCCACATGAATGTTGTTGTGCGCCCACATTGGTCCGCGTTCGTCGTATGCCGCGACCTCTTCGAGCCTGAGATCGATGACGTTGGACAGAGGCGCCGGCAGGCGCAGGGCAGGAGTCTCAGGGGTCAAGGGCGTTGTCAGATCGATGACGCGGATGCTCCCATGGGCAAGGCCATCAATCAGGTTGGCCAGTAGATCCGGCGTTCGCGTTGTGTTGGTCATATGCGTGATGCCTGTGTAGTCAATGTGGCGCCCTTTCTTGATGGCCCTAGTGGCCCTTAAATGCTTCCTCAAGCCACCAGGACGCGAAGCTGACGGTCTTTGCATCGATGAGCAGCGGCTTGTCACGGCTTCCGTCGAGCCACTCACGCACCGGCTCCAAATCTTCGAGGTTCCGCACGGTCTGAGCTGCAAAGCCGTAACCGCGCGCGATGGCTGCGAAGTCGGTGTCAGGGAAGGTGATAAGACCCATGGCGTCATCGTCCTCACCGAAGTGATGTACTTCCGCTCCATAAGCTGAGTCGTTGTAGACGATAACAACAAGGGGGATACCCAGCCGGACAACAGACTCCATCTCCGCTGCCGCCATCAGGGCGCCGCCGTCACCGGTGCCGAGGACCGGGAGCCTGTCCGGCTGTGCGTATGCTGCCCCGATTACACTGGCCAGACCCAGACCCACACATTGGAAGGCCTGGCTGAAGACGAGCCCGTTCTCGTCAGGAATATCAAGGAAGGCACTGGGATATCCGAGGAAATTGCCCGAATCGACGGCCACCACGCGTTCCTTGTCGAGCATCCCGTCTAAAGCAATGGTGAGGGTCCGGGGATCGATGCGCTCTCCATCGCCCAGGTCCTCGTAAGGGACGTCCTGCCATCGGCCTTCGGACTTGATGGCTTGTGCGATCTCTTCAGTTCGGTAGCCAACACGGGAGAAACCGCGGCTGCGGAGCTCTCTGGCTGCGGCCGCTGCCGTAAGCCCTGCGTCGCCCAAAACGCCGAAGTCGACGGGCCGGTGCTTGCCGGGCGCCAGTGGATCAACGTCTACCTGCACCACTGTGGTGTCCGGGCCAATGAGTTCGCCGTGACGCATGGTCCACATGTTCAATGCAGAACCAAAGGAGATGATGAGGTCGGAGTCCTGGATGGTACGAGCCGCCAGCGGTGTACTGAAGCCACCGGAAATGTCCAGGTAGAACGGATCGTCATTGAACAGCCCGCGGGCGACCGCCGAGGTTGCCAAAAGGGCCCCCGAAACCTCCGCAAGATCGCGTAGCTGAGGCCCGGCACCGCGCCCTCCTCGGCCGGCAATGATGACGGGTCGATTCGACCGCTCGATGAGGTCGGCCAAGTGGCTAATGTCTTCGGTTACTGGTTCAGCCACCGTTAAAATGGCGGCCCCGCTGGCAACTGAGGCAGCATACTCTTCAGTGGTTTCGGAGTTTTGAATGTCCAAGGGGAGATTGACCAGCACAGGAATGCGGCGAGTTACTGCTGTCCTGTAAGCAAGGGCAACGTCCCGGGCGGCAGTCTCTCTGGAGATACGGAAGCTCGCGGCTCCCACGGATTCAACGAGATGGCTCTGCTCGATGCGGAAATTGGAATGAATAGCAGAAGACGCAACTTCGGCGGCGAGAATCAGCATTGGTGTGCCGGATTTCGCGGCTTCCGCGATGCCGGTGATGGCATTTGTCAGCCCGCATCCCTGATGCAAGGAGATTACAGGGACTGAGCTGCCGACTCGCCCAAAGGCGTCCGCCATCGATGCGGCACCGCCCTCGTGACGCGCGGCCACGTATGTAGCACCGCGGGCAATGAGGGCCTTGGTCACGTCATAGTTGCCGCTGCCGACAACACCAAAGACCTGGCGGACACCAAGCCCTATCAGCGTTTCGGCCACTTTTTCAAAAACACGCATCTGATTGGTACCTCTGGTTCTGATTGCTGGAAGCTCTATACGAAAATGCTCCCTGCGACGGGCTCGTCTGGCTAATGCCTATTTCAGTCGGAGAGTCTGAATAAGGCATAGCTGCTGAAGAGGTCCCGCCATCAGGAGGCCGAAAGGGTCTTCCGGATTTCTACAGCTACTTGTTCAAAACAACGCAACATCAACACCACTGCCGGGCTCGGCAGCCTGTCCTGCAAAGTGGTCACGCCAACCGTTTGGCTGATGCCTTTGATTCTCGCTCCGACAATGCGTAGCAGGGGATCGGCGGTACCGATGGTGCGTGGTTGGAGCGCAAGAAAGTCCGTCTCTGAGACCATGGCACGAAGTGTCATGGTGGAGGAGCAATCCACCTGCTGTTCGGGGAGTTCGAGGCGCTCACGGGCGAAGGCACTCTCGAGCTCCCCGCGCAGTGCCGTCTGCGCTACCGGCATGATCCACGGGTAGTTCCGCAACTGATTGAGGGCGGTTTCGCCGCGCTCAAAAACAGGATGACCGTGTCTAGCAACGACCTCGAAGGGCTCATGGTACAGCGCCGCCTGCTGCAGTTCAGGAACGTCAGGATGGGGGGTAAGACGGCCAATGACTATGTCGATTTCTCCCGCAACGAGTCCGTTGGTTAACCGGTCAGGAGTCGCTTCGTGGACGTGGACGCTGACGTGTGGCCGCTGCTGCTTTAGCCGCGCAATCGCTTTGGGCAGCAAAAGGTTGCCTCCGGCGACATACGTGCCAATGGTGACTGAGCCGGCGCTGGCGTCCGCCAGCTCTGCTATGTGCTTGGTCGCTTGCTGGAGGTGACCGACCACTGCCCGTGCGTGACTGATGAAGACTTCGGCAAATGGTGTGGGGCGGACTCCGCGGGCGCCCCTTTCGAAAAGAGGCGCCCCGAGGGCATCCTCAACTTCGCGCAAACCGCGGCTGACCGCGGGCTGCGTGATGTACAGGTGCCTGGCCGCGCTGACGATGGTCCCGTGATCGGCGATAGCTAAGACCAACACCAGATGACGGATCTTCAGGGGGCCATTCAGCAAGGTTCTGATGTCCATGCCGATGATGATATGCCCATATGGACATGGCTTGCACGCGAAAAGGCATTCGACGGACATGGTTTGGGTCCAGCAGACTGGTGATACAACCCACACCGACGAACCGGGAGAAGCACCCATCATGGCGATTCCTACTCTGCGCAACTTCGTCGGCGGAGCCTTCCTTGACGCCGCCGACAGGACATTTGAAAAGATCAGCCCCGTCGATGGCAGCGTTGTCGCCCACGTTGCCGAGGCCGACCGCGGCACTATTGACATGGCGGTCAAGGCCGGTCGGAGCGCACTTCAAGGCCGCTGGGGGAGTTCCACAGTCAATGAACGCGCAGCCCTGCTGCGGCGTATCGCGGATCGCATCGAAGCACGATTCGACGATCTGCTCGCCGCCGAAATCGCCGATACCGGCAAACCGGAAGCACTTGCCAGAGACCTCGACGTAGCCCGTGCAGCAGCCAACTTCCGCGCCTTTGCAGACATCATCGCCGCCGAAGGCCTGGACTCCTTCCTCACCGAACTTCCCGACGGCCGACGGGCCCTGAACTACGCTTTGCGCCGACCGCTGGGCGTAGTGGCCGTAGTCGTGCCGTGGAACCTGCCTCTGTTGCTGTTGACCTGGAAAGTGGCTCCCGCAATCGCCTGCGGCAACGTGGTGATCGTCAAACCATCGGAGGAAACGCCATCGTCCGCGACCCTCCTGGCTGAAATCATGGCCGAGGCCGGCGTACCCGATGGCGTGTTCAACCTGGTCCACGGCTTTGGTCCAGGATCGGCTGGCGAATTCCTCACCACGCATGAAGGCATCGACGGAATCACCTTCACAGGGGAGTCATCCACCGGCTCAGCCATCATGCACGCGGCAGCGTCCAACGTCCGCCCGGTCTCTTTTGAACTGGGCGGTAAGAATGCTGCACTCGTTTTCGCAGACGCGGACCTCGAAGCTACTGTGGACGGGCTCACCCGGTCAATCTTCACCAACACCGGGCAAGTCTGTCTCTGCACCGAGCGCGTCTACATCCAGCGTCCCATCTTTGACGATGTCGTAGCTGGACTTGCTGAGCGCGCCAGAGGCTTGACGCTAGGTCAACCTATGGATCCCCGGACCACCACCGGACCACTGATCTCCCTCACTCACAGGCAAAAAGTTCTTTCATACCTCGAACGCGCTAAGCAGCTAGGCGGTGAGGCGATCGTGGGTGGTGGAATCCCCAATCTGGGCCACGAACTCAGTGGTGGCGCTTGGATTGAGCCGACACTCTGGACCGGGCTCAGCCACGACGCACCCGTGATGCGCGAAGAAGTCTTCGGCCCCGTCGCAGGCCTGATTCCCTTCGACGACGAGGAAGAGGCCGTGCGCCTGGCCAACGACACAAAGTACGGCCTGGCTGCTGCCGTTTGGACCACCAACCTGGAGAGAGGACACCGGGTTGCTGGCCGCATGAACACTGGAATTACATGGGTCAACACCTGGTTCCTACGCGACCTGCGCTCACCCTTCGGCGGAGCCGGACTGTCCGGTATCGGCCGCGAAGGGGGAACCCACTCCCTCCACTTTTATACCCAACCCAGCAACGTGTGCGTAAACCTGAGCGAGGCAACACGATGACCGCAACCCACCCAGCCCCACCAATCAGCGAGATAGCCCGCAGACTCGATCAGGCCGAACGTAAAGGTATCGCCATAAGTCAATTCGGCGACCTACTGTCGCTCGAAGCTGCCTATGAGGTACAAGCCGAATTGCGGGACCTTCGCTTGGCGCGGGGAGAGCACCTTACAGGCGCGAAGCTGGGGTTCACCAGCGAGGCGAAGATGGCGCAGATGGGCGTCAAGGAAGTGATCGTTGGATTCCTCACCTCGACCATGGAAGTGCACAACGGCGACCGCCTTCGGCTTGACGGGTCCGTTCACCCACGCGTTGAACCCGAAGTCGCCTTCCGCTTCGGCCAGGCCGTTCCGCCAGATGCATCGGAGGAACAGATCATTGCAAGCGTGGACGCAGTGGCACCCGCGCTTGAGATCATCGATTCGCGTTATCTCAACTTCTCGTTCAGTCTCGCTGACGTCGTTGCCGACAATACCTCGGCCAGTCGCTACGTCCTGGGCGAGTGGGCTACCTTTACGGACGATCTTGCCGGTCGGACGGTAACGCTGCTTGTCGACGGATCCATCACCGAAACAGGGACCACTTCGGCTATCCTCGGTGACCCCCTGAACGCTCTGCGGGAGTTTGCCCGAGTGTACCGCCGCCACGGAGTCGGACTCCCTGCCGGTGCAGTACTGCTGGCAGGTGCAGCCACTGCTGCGGTTCCTCTCTCGCCAGGGTCCACCATCACTGCCATCGTCGCCGGCATCGGCAGCGTTGAACTGGAGACGGCAGGAGCTGACTCATGAGCGGGGCGAAACTCATAGGGGACATGGCAAAGCCCCGTGGCCGCTTTCCCCACGTCAAGACTGCCGGTGACGTTATCTACGTCTCCGGGACAAGCAGCAGACGACCGGACAACACCTTCGTTGGTGTTGAAGCAGATGAACTGGGCACCACGAACCTCGACATTCGTGCGCAGACCCAAGCGGTCATCGAGAACATTGGACGCATTCTCCAGAGCGTCGGCGCCTCTCTCGACGACGTCGTTCAAGTCACTGCTTTCCTCGTCAACATGAATGACTTTGGCGGCTACAACGAAGTGTACGGACAGTATTTCGACGAGGATGGTCCGGCCCGCACCACCGTCGCCGTCCACCAGCTTCCACATCCACACCTTCTTATCGAAATCCAGGCGATAGCCCACAGGAGGCAACCGCCGACAACATCAACACGACAACTGGAACAACAAGGAGCAGGACAATGACCACAAGCACCAACAAGACAAGCATCCTTCCCGTTTTCAACTTCCAGCAGTGGCTGGCCGAAAACGAGGCCTCTTTGAAGCCACCGGTAAACAACAAAGCAATGTGGACCCAAGTCGATGACTTCATCGTCCAGGTGGTCGGCGGCCCGAACCAGCGCACCGATTTCCACGTCGATCCCTACGAGGAGTGGTTCTACCAGGTAAAGGGCAACATGCATGTGAACGTCGTCACAGACGAAGGCATCAAGCGGGTAGACGTCCGGGAGGGTGAGATGTGGCTGCTCTCGGGCAACATCCCCCACTCACCCCAGCGACCCGAAGCCGGCTCCATCGGCATCGTAATCGAGCGCATCCGGGAGGAAGGAACCACGGAGAAGTTCCAGTGGTACTGCCTTGAGTGCTCCGACCTCATTCACGAGGTCGAACTCCAGGTCCGGGACATCGTGGAAGACCTGCCGCCCGTATTCGAGCAGTTCTACGCCAGCGACGTTTCGGCGCGCACGTGCAAGAACTGCGGGGCTGTCCACCCCGGCCGGGGCTAAGCAACCCTCCGGAAAACGCATCTAAGGAAAAGATCCCTGTGACCAACCTTTCACCAACCATCGACATCCACACCCACTACGTGCCGAACGGGTGGCCCGACCTTGCCCAGGAAACTGGCGCAAACGGGCCGTGGCCTTGGCTTCGCAGCGATTCGGAACGGGAAGCGATGCTCATGCTGGGCTCCGCTGAATTCCGGCCCCTCCGCTCTAACGCCTGGGCCGCCGAAGAGCGGCTCGCCGCCATGGATGCGGACGGTGTGGACGTACAGGTTGTCTCACCTACCCCTGTGTTCTTTTCCTACGCCCGCGATCCAAAAGAAGCGGTCAAAGTGAGCCGGATCTTCAATGATCTGGCGTTGGAGGTCTGTGATCCAGCACCCCAACGCCTCATCCCTTTCTGTCAGGTGCCGCTGCAGGACACGGATGCTGCGTGCCGTGAACTTGACCGGTCACTGGAGAACGGCCACGTGGGCGTTGAAATCGGCAACCACGTGGGGGACCGCGATCTGGACGATGAAGGTATCATCACCTTCCTGCAACACTGCGCAGACCGGAACGCCGCCGTTTTTGTGCACCCTTGGGACATGCCCACTTCACCCCGGCTCGATCGATGGATGGCGCGCTGGTTAGTGGGCATGCCCGGGGAAACACACCTGTCCATACTGTCGCTCATCCTCGGTGGTGGCTTCGACAGACTGCCCGCCCACCTACGCCTGTGCTTTGCACACGGCGGTGGCTCCTTTCCCTACTGGGTAGGGCGCATGGACAACGCCTGGCACCAGCGCCCGGACCTCATTGCCACATCCGAGTTTCCACCATCGCACTACATCAACCGGTTCAGCGTGGACTCAGTAGTTTTCAATGACGCCTCCTTGCGGCTACTCACCGACGTGATGGGAAGCGAGCACATCATGCTGGGATCCGATTTCCCCTACCCCTTGGGCGAAAGGCCCGCGGGAAACCTCATCAGAAAGTCTGCCTTCTTGACTCAAGAACAACAGAGTCAAATCCTGAGCAGTAACGCACAAAAATTTCTCGGGATGGACGTCGACGCTGACGTCCAGATCTTCGACGAGACTCCGGCCAGTGCTTGATGGCTGACCCGAAGGATCCCCAATGTCGCGGATCTTCGCCCCTTACCCCCCTTTTCCCAGGAGACGCTCATGTCACAAAAAGCCCCAGGCACCAGCGATGCCAAAAGCCATGGAATTAAGCGCTATATCGTCGCATCCCTCATCGGGAACTCGCTCGAATGGTACGACTTCTTCCTCTATGCGACGGCGGCTGCCATCGTATTCGGAAAACTGTTCTTCCCGGCCGGCACTGACCCGCTTGTTGGTACTTTGGGAGCCTTCGTCGGCTTCGCAGTTGGGTTCGCTGCCCGTCCTTTTGGCGGGATTCTGTTCGGTCACATCGGTGACCGGGTGAGCCGAAAAACGGCCCTGGTGTTGACCCTGACCATCATGGGTATCGCCACCTTCCTGATGGGCCTGCTGCCCACGTACCAGCAGGTAGGTATTTGGGCGCCGATCTTGCTGGTCGTTCTGCGCGTTCTTCAAGGCATCGCTGCCGGCGGTGAGTGGGGCGGAGGCGTTCTGATCATCAGCGAAAACTCATCGGATAAGCGCCGTGGCTTGTTTTCCGCATTCAGCCAGGGCGGCGTTACCCTCGGATTTGTCCTCGCGTCGGCAGCTTTCTATCTCGCTCAGCTACTTCCAGAGGAACAATTCCTGGCGTGGGGCTGGCGCCTGCCGTTCCTTGTGAGCATCCTGTTGTTCGGCGTGGGAATGTACATCCGGTTCCGCTTGCCGGAAACCAAAGAATTCGAGCAGGTCAAGAACGACGGCGAACGGGCCGCATTGCCGGTATTGACGGCACTGCGGACACACCCCAAGGAAATCCTGGTCGCCATGGGACTCCGGATGGCAGAAAACGGCGGCTCCTACCTGCTGCTGTCGTTCTCACTCGTTTACGGTGTGCACGTGGGAGTCGAACGAGGAACGCTGCTCTTGGGCGTTATGCTCTCCATGCTCTTTGCATTCTGCACCATTGTTTTCTTTGGGCATCTATCCGACAAGATCGGCCGGCGAAAAGTGTACGCAATCGGGGCTACCGCACTGGCACTCATGGCCTTCCCCTTCTTCTGGCTCATCGACTCGAACTCGCCAGGCCTTATTGTTCTCGCCTACTTCATCGGAAACGGAATTTGCCACGCTGCCATGATCGGGGCCCAGCCGGCATTCTTCCACGAACTGTTCAGCCCCGAGGTGCGTTATTCAGGAATGGCATTGGGCCACGAAGTAGCAGCCGTTTTTGCCGGGGGACTGGCACCGTTCATCGCTACCGCACTCCTGCTGACGTACAACAGCTCGACACCGGTTGCCCTGTATGCGATCGGCCTCGCTGCCATCACACTGATTGCGTTGGTCTTTTCCAGGAATGTGGGCCAGCACCGAACGTCTCCTACAGATACTCAAAAGCACATCGACGACACTAGAGTCGCTCGCCGCTAGCCTCGTCCATTCCTGCCGGAGCCCCCACCGTGGCACTCCGTGGGCTCCACCCAACTGAACAGAAGAGAACCAGACATGGCAGTATCCATCATCGGCGCCGGCGAATCTCCGTACACGCGGCATCCACAACCGCAGACCACAACATCGGGCACTCTCGTTGACGCGGTGAGCCGCGCGCTCAAAGATGCCGGGCTTTCCCCAAATGACGTCGACGGTTTCGCAGTATCAAGCTTTACCTTGGACCCGGACCACGCTATCGACCTCGCATGGAGGATGGGTCTGAAGCTGACTTGGCTCATGCAAGATACCAACGGGGGTGCCAGCGCCGGGAACATGCTGCAGCACGCCGTCCACGCCATCGAAGCAGGCGACGCCTCGGTCGTTGTACTCGCTGCTGGCGATCTCATGGACCATGGTGCCTTCGCCAACCTCGTTGCCACATACAACCGGGCTACGGCTGACCATTTGTCCCCGCTGCCCATGGCGGGACCCAACGCGCTCTTTGCCATGCTGACCACCCGCCAGATGGAGAAATATGGTCTGACACGGGAGGACTACGGACGCATTGCAGTGGCCCAGCGGCAATGGGCGGGCCTGAACCCAGGGGCGGTGTACCGCGCACCTTTGACACTCGAGGAGTACCTTGCCGCTCCTTTGGTTGCCGAACCCCTGGGCCGCTTCGACTGTGTTCCCCCTGTTACAGGTGCCGACGCCGTTGTGGTGGTTGCGGACGAGAGGGCAAACGGACAGCGTAGGGCGAAGATTCTTTCGACAACCGCTTCCTACAATTCGGACAACCAGGCGGGCGATGGCCTGGTCACCGGCTTGCGGTCTTGCGCACCCTTGGCATGGGAGAGAGCGGGCGTCTCCCCGGGGGATGTGGACCTCATAAGTGTCTACGACGACTATCCGGCAATGGTGGTCGCCCAGCTCGTGGACATGGGGGTGGTCGCAGAGAACGCGGGCATCCCGGAATTCATCAGGTCCCGGATTCAGCCCCGGGAACTGGCCCTCAATACCTCTGGAGGGCAGCTCTCCGCCGGGCAGGCAGGATCTGCTGGCGGCATGCATGGCCTCGTGGAGGCCGTAAGGCAACTGCGGGGACAAGGGGGAGACCGGCAGGTGCAAGCGAAACTTGCCGCAGTAAGCGGCTACGGCATGGTGTTGTACCGCTACGGTGCGTGCGCAAACCTAGCAGTGTTGGAGGCTTCTGAATGAGTGCTGTTTTTCAAAGATGTGTCAATTGCCGGGCGGCCTACTTCCCGTTCCGCCTCATCTGCTCCACATGCTTCAAGTCTTCGTTCATTGAAGACAAGGTCGACTCCGGGCTGGTGGAATCTGTCACCCTGCTCCCCAGCGGGCAGCAGACAGCCACCGTAGTATGCCTCGAGGACCTCCACTTCATTGCCCGGATTCAAGGGGGAACAGTGGAAGCAGGCGACCGAATCAGCCTCACCAACACTGCCAGTCAAGAAACTGCCCTTGCGGGCTACGTACCTTTTCAGAGAACTGAAGCCTAGGAGTACCATGTTCGACGATACCTACCATGCAGGGTCGGGGCCCGCCTCGATGACAGTTCCCGGCCTGCTGATAAACCGGGCCATAAAGCGCCCCAACGCACCGCTGCTGCGCTGCGGATCCATTCGCCGTGACGGTCAGCAAATGCTGCAAGCCATTGCCCTGGCCGGAGGAGTCCTGGTGAACCATGGCATCCGTCCCGGTGAGCGTGTGGCGTTGATGTCCTCTAACCGGGTGGAACTCCTGGACCTCATCCTAGGGTGTGCATGGGTGGGCGCCATAGCTGTTCCCATCAATACAGCCGCCCGCGGCGAGCAGCTTCACCACATTCTTGCCAACTCCGAGTCGTCGCTTCTCGTCACGGAGGGTGCACTGCTTGAGCATGTGGACCGCATTCCGGAGCTTTCATCATTGCGACAGATCTGGCTGCTGGATGAGCCGGATTCCGGCCTCGGCAGCCGGTACCCTGTCACTGGTCTTCCCCAGCCGGATTCGCGAGCCGAGCCTGCACCTGTGCTTCCGGGCGACACGGCCGCAATCCTGTACACGTCCGGTACCACCGGTGTGTCCAAGGGTGTTCAATGCCCGCAGGGCCAGTTCTACTGGTGGGGCGTCAACGTATCCCAGCAGCTTGAGCTCACAGACAAGGACGTACTCTACACTTGCTTGCCGCTTTTCCACACGAATGCCCTAAATGCTTTCAGCCAAGCACTGGTCAGCGGCGCCGAGTACGTTCTGGGACCTCGCTTCTCGGCTTCAAGATTCTGGTCAGATGTTCACAGCGCCGGTGCGACGTTCACGTATCTACTTGGTGCCATGGTGAGCATCCTCGCGAGCAAACCACCTACTCCGCTGGACCGGGCGCACGGAGTGGTTGCCGCTCTGGCGCCGGCAACACCGGCTGGCTTGCTGGAGTCTTTCCGGGACCGGTTCGGAATCACCCTGATGGACGGCTACGGTTCAACCGAAACCAACTCGATTGTGGCCTCCAGCCGGAGAGAGCAAAGGCCCGGCTACATGGGAAAGGTGCAGCCCGGGTTCAGTGCCCGTGTAGTGGACGAGTATGGGCTGGAAGTCCCCGCCGGACAGCCAGGCGAGCTGTTACTGCGCAGCGACCAACCCCATGCATTTGCGACTGGTTACTACCGGATGCCCGAAGCCACCGTCACAGCTTGGAAGGACCTCTGGTTCCACACTGGAGACCGCGTTGTGGTAGACGCCGACGGATGGATGCGGTTCGTGGACAGAATCAAGGACGTCATCCGCCGCAGGGGCGAGAACATCTCCTCCGCCGAAGTCGAGCATGCCCTCCTTGAACACCCCTTGATCAGCGAAGCCGCGGTCTACGCCGTGGACTCCGAACTCGGTGAAGACGAAGTCATGGCAGCAATCGTCGTCAAGGAACCCATCGAGTTCAGCGAGATCGCAGCCTTCTGCGAGCCACTGCTTGCCAAGTACGCCATCCCGCGCTTCATGCGCATTGTCCAGGATTTGCCGAAAACCGAAAACGGCAAAGTTCGGAAGACCGTGCTGAGAGAGGAAGGCACTGCAGCAGCCGAATGGGACAGGGAATCGCAGCAGCACAAACAATCCACGCCGGCATTGAGCCCCATGGGCCATAGATAAGCCAGTCGAGGACCGTTCATGGAACCTCCAGCTGCCAACAACGACAAACTGGCAAGTCTTCACGCGCTGATAGGAACAACAATGCATACAACCACCAAGACCGGGCAGCGGCGGGAAGAGGTCCTGCAGGGCTTCGCCCAAGAGCTGCTCACCGCCACAAGAACCAGAGTCCCTGTGCCACCCGTGCGTGACCGGCTGGCCTCCATGACCATCCAGGATGCGTACGAGGTTCAGGCCGACCAATTGAAGCAACACCAGGCAGCCGGTCGGATCCTCGCCGGAAGGAAAGTCGGCTTGACCTCCCAAGCCATGCAAGCACAACTTGGCGTCGACTCGCCCGACTTCGGTTTCTTCTTCGAAGACATGGTCCATCACGACGGAGCAGAAATCCCCAGCGACAGTTTCATCTCTCCAAAAGTTGAGCCAGAGTTTGGCTTCCTGCTCAAAGAGTCACTCCAGGGCCCCGGTGTCACCTACCAGCAAGCAGTTGATGCCGTGGAAGCCGTCTACCCAGCGATCGAGATCATCGATTCACGCATCGCTGACTGGAATATCCGATTGGTGGACACTGTGGCGGACAATGCTTCCTGCGGCGCCATCGCAGTTGGCCGGACGCCGCTGGATATCCGCGTCGACGAACTCAAACAGGTCGAATGCACCCTGCGCATTGATGACCATCCTGTGGAAACCGGTACTGGCCAGGCTGTCATGGGTGACCCGATCCTGGCGCTGGTTTGGTTGGCCAACATTTTGGGAGAACAAGGCGTTGTCTTGGAAGCCGGACACCTTGTCCTCCCGGGATCATTCACCAAGGCCCTTCCTGTGGTTGCTGACAGCAGCGCGACCGCAGACTTCGGCGACCTTGGATCCCTGACAATCCACTTCACCTAGCCCACGCATATCAACGGCTACCAATCAAAGGAAACCCACATGGCCAAGAAGACCGCCGCAATTGTCGGTTCAGGCAACATCGGGACCGACTTGATGTTCAAGATCATGCGACGCTCGAAAAACGTCGAAGTCAAATACATGATCGGCATAGACCCCAACTCTGACGGCCTTGCCCGCGCAGCCCGCCTCGGCGTGACAGTCTCTTCAGAAGGCGTCGAGTGGCTGCTGGCGCAGGAGGACAAACCGGACTTTGTGTTCGAATGTACTTCCGCTAAAGCCCACGCCGCGAACGCCCCGAAGTATCGAGAGGCGGGCATCCGAGCCATAGACCTCACCCCTGCCGCGGTGGGGCCTTACGTCGCCCCGGTAGTCAATTTGGAATCGATCACCGACACCATGAACGTCAACATGATTACCTGCGCCGGCCAAGCGACGACGCCGATCGTTGCGGCTATCTCGTCCGTAGTCCCAGTGGATTATGCAGAAATCGTGGCATCCATAGCCTCGAAGTCTGCCGGCCCCGGCACACGGGCCAACGTCGATGAGTTCACCGAAACTACCGCAGAGGCGCTCCAGGCTGTCGGTGGTGCCAAGCAAGGCAAAGCGATCATCATCATCAACCCGGTTGAACCGCCCATGATCATGAGGAACACCATCTACTGCGCCATACCGGCAGAAGCGGCCGAACCGGGTCCAACCCAGGAGCGAATTCGGGCTGCGATCGCCGAGGCTGTCGAAAAAACCCGCGAATACGTTCCTGGTTACGAACTGCGTGTCGAACCACAGTTCGATAGCTCCCGCGACGATTGGAATGGTGCCGGAAGAGTGGGCGTGTGGGTCCAAGTCAAAGGTGCCGCAGACTACCTACCCGAATATGCCGGCAACCTGGACATTATCACTGCGGCTGCAACCCGCACTGCAGACCTCCTTGCCGAGAAGATGGACGAGTCTGAGCTCGTCACAGCCTCCACCGAGAACACCGGGAGCCAGTCATGAGCCCTACCGAAAACAGCGGTTCCAGCATCCGTCTGACAGATACCACCCTGCGCGATGGTTCACACGCAATGAGTCACCGATTCACCGAAGCGCACGTACGAAGCGTGGTCCGGGCACTCGACGATGCCCATGTCGAAGTGATCGAGGTGACCCACGGAGACGGCCTGGGTGGCTCGTCCTTCAACTACGGGTTTTCCCTGACGCCGGAACTGCAGCTCATCAAGGCCGCCGCCGATGAAGCCGAACGCGCCAGGATCGCCGTGCTCATGCTTCCGGGCCTGGGCACCATTCACGACCTCAACCAGGCATACGACGTCGGCGCAACAGTTGCGCGGATCGCGACCCACTGCACCGAAGCAGACATCTCCACCCAGCACTTCTCCCATGCTCGGGATTTAGGTATGGAAACTGTAGGTTTCCTCATGCTCTCGCATCGTGCCAGTCCCGAGGAACTCGCCAAGCAGGCCCGCATCATGGCCGATTCCGGCTGCCAGTGTGTCTACGTCGTCGACTCAGCCGGTGCCCTAATTCTTGAAGATGTCGCGGATCGGGTCGCGGCCCTGGTGACCGAACTCGGTGCCGATGCGCAAGTAGGGTTCCATGGCCACCAAAACCTGAGCTTCGGCGTCGCCAATTCCGTCTTCGCTGTACGCGCCGGTGCGCGGCAGATCGACGGCACTCTTGTTGCCCTGGGGGCAGGGGCAGGCAATTCGCCCACGGAAGTACTTGCTGCAGCATTCGATCGGCTCAACATCTCGACGGGCGTAGACACCCAGGGTCTGATGGCCGCAGCGGAAGATATCGTGAAACCGATCATCACCCGCATGCCCGTCATGGATCGTGCTTCAATCATGCAAGGCTACGCCGGGGTCTATTCCTCATTCCTTATCCATGCAGAGCGGGCAGCAGAACGCTACGGGGTGCCGGCCTGGCAGATCCTCCAGGAAGTGGGCAAAGCCGGCTACGTAGGAGGACAGGAAGACATGATTGTCGATGTGGCGTTGAACCTACAGGCGGCCGGAACCAACTGAAACTCACACCAAGGACGCTATGCCACACGCAATCGTTGCCACCCGCGCCGGCGGACCCGAAGTCTTGAACTATCTAACGGTTCCACGCCCTGTCCCTCAGCGGGGGCAGTTGCTGGTGCGGGTGGCCGCTGCTGGGATCAACTTCAGAGACGCCCTTGAACGAAGAGGCACGCGCAAGACCCTTTATCCCTACATACCCGGCACGGAAGCCTCAGGCACTGTTGTAGAAGCAGCAGAAGGGTCTGAGGAATTTAGCGAGGGCGATCGCATAGCCACGGCAGAAAGCGTCGGCTGCTACGCGGAATACGTCCTGGTCGACGCGGAAAAAGCATTGCCAATACCTGACGACGTCGACGATGTCACCGCGGCCGCGCTAACCTTCCAAGGACTGACTGCCCACTACTTGGTAAATTCCTCCTTTGCTGTAGCCGGCCACCACACGGCCCTAGTCAACACAGACGGAGATGAAATGGGCTTGCTCCTTATCCAACTGCTCAAGGCCAAGGGCGCCCGGGTCATAACTACTGCGCCGGCGGACCAACGGGAAGCCCTCGCTCTGCAAGCCGGAGCAGATCAAAACTTCCGTCGCGCCGACTTCAACACGGACGTCCGCAACCTTACCGATGGCCGCGGGGTCGATGTTGTGTACGACTGCGTCGGTGGGGAGACAATTGCCGAATCAATTGCCTCGCTCACTGTTCGCGGTACCTTGGTGTCGTTCGGCCAACGCTCGGGTCCTGTCCCTCCCATCGACCTGCAAGGAACGATAGCCGAAAAGTCAATCACCCTCATGCAGCCATCCATGGCGGCGTATTTACAAAATCCCGTCGAACGGCGCTGGCGCTCCTCGGAGATCTTCACTGCTGCTGGAAGCAATGCTCTCAAGGTCCTTGCTAGCACTCAATATCCCCTACGAGATGCGTGCCGCGCGCACCAGGAACTTGAAGAGGGCCGACTTCAAGGGAAAGGCATTCTCATACCGTAGTTATCGGTCCTTTGACCACACCGGCAGTGCATCTGTGCCCCGAAAAGTCTCTGTAGGTCAGGGTTTCTCCTGACCGCTGGTCACGCGCGGAGTGAAAGCCTCATCCAGCAGCGAAGCTTCAAAGGTGGCAGCCGTCGATTTCCGGGGGGCAGATTTTGCGTGCCCCTTCGTGTGAGTCGATCGAGCGAAGTATCGTCTGAGCAAAAAACGAGGTGTGGACAATGTCCACACTTTCCGCCTCGGACTGGCCCGTACAGCCGCCGGACTGGCCCGGATTCCGCATGTTTCCGCGGGATCCCGGCAATAGCAAGGCCAGGAATCGCGTTCGAGTCCCACCTCGGGCACTGCATAACCCCTCGTCAGAGGGGTTTTTGCGTTTAAGTGTGGACAAATGTTGACAAGTGCCTCTGCCTCATCGTCCCGGATGGTGCCTGGCCGCCGGGTACGGCCTGTTCAGTTTGGGTGGGGGAACGGGGTCGGTGCCTGGGCTGGTGGGCGCTCCGTTGGCTGGGTTGTGGAGTCAGTCGGTGTCCTTTTCTGGGGTTTTCCGGCGGCCCCGGTTGGCGGCGCACTACTTCATGGGCGGTGGTTGTGGCGACGACATGACGTTTCACCAATGCTGCTGAAATTTCTTCTCGAATCCGCTCCCCGTGTTGGCTGGCATCGAGGTTGCCTCCCGGTTTGTCCTACCAAAGGGGGGTGTGGACACTGTCCACACTTAAAGCAGGTACCACGTGGAGCCCTTCCTGACTCGGATTCCGGGTGATCACCTCTTCATTTGGTCTCTGAGTTCCTGGCAACATGATTTATCGCAAACGGAGCAGTGAACGAGCCGGCGCTGCGCCGCGCCGATCACAGGGCTAGCGGCGCTGCTGCTCGGATAGGTGTCCGAGGTTCTTCTCCTTCGACGCCCGCGCCCAGCGAAGGCCACGGAGATCAGCAATGAGTGGCTACGCAACGGGCCACACCCCGCCCCGAGGTCGGGCCGAACAGGAGGTCCAGTCTGATTATGAGGCACAGTTCGAGCGGAGCTGACTGTTCGCCCCTACTCAGCTTTCTCCCTGGAGCCCGGTTCAAGGGTGGTGGCCGCGTCGAGGGCGTCATCGACGACAATGAGGTAGTTGTGGCGTCCTGCTGCCAAAGGGATGGAGTGTTCGCCGTATTTGTTGTAGGCGATGTCGACGGCGTCGTTGGCGTTGGTGATGTTGAGTCGCCGTAGGAGTCGGGCGATGTCGAGGGTGTCCTTATCCCGTTCCGCGGCGATCTTCATGGCGAGGAGCGTTTCGGTATCCGCTGCATGGATGGTGATCCCGTCGAGGCGTTCAAGTTCGACCCAGGTGGCGTTGTCCGGGAGGAAGGCTGCGGCGTTGGAGTTGAGCCAGTCGGGTGGGAGATCGTAGTCAGCGGCCATGTCCGCGACGACGGCGTCGATGGCGGTTTTGTCCGCGTAGCTGGCATCGATGTCGGCGGTAGGTCGGTTGCCGATTCCCTGCAGGATCAGTGCCGCACCGCCAACGAGCTTCACGTCCCCGTAGACGCCGCGGGCCTGCAGGCGGTGGCCGAGCTCTTCGAGGAGTGCATGGATTTGGATGGAGGTGAGTTCTCCGGAGCTCATGCGGTGGCCAGGCTGCGTTCGCGGATGAAGACGTTCATGGCGGCGAGTTCGTCGGGTGTTTCGGACATGGTGAGTTGCTTCATGGGTTCGCGGATGTGCCGGTAGGACTCGGCAGGCATCCACGCTTCGGTGAGTGGTTTGATGCGTTGGGTCCAGGGCGGTGCTGGTTGGCCGAGCCGGTGTGCCGTGTAGTTGGTGATGCCGGCGAGGGCAGCGGACCAGTGCGGGTCCTTCAGCCGGGGGCTGCGCTGGAGCAGAGGGTGACCTGCCTTGAGGGAGGCGGTGGCGTAGTCGGCGAGCATCTTGATCGCGAACTCGAAGTCCCGGTTGGCGAGCAACTCTGTGAAGGTTTGGGCGTAGTCGCGGCGGCCCGGGTCGTGGTCGCTGCCGCGTGGAATGGGGTCTATGGCTTCCAATGAGAGGCCGAGGGCTGACATGACGGCGAGGGTCTTGCCGAGTTCAGCGTGTTCGTGGCCGGCTTCGAGATCTATGAGGAACTTTCGTGACACCCCTGCCTTGTTGGCAAGAGCCTGTTGGGAGAGCCCGTTTGCCTGGCGCCGGGCGCGGAGGATCGCTCCGGCCGCGATCGGTGAGTTGATGCTGGTCCTGTACGTCATTATCGTTTCCCCTTCCTTTGCATTATGTCACCGAATGGTGACAGTTGCATTCTTGGCGGGCGTGGGCCGCGCCCGGGCAGGCGGGTCATGTTGCCGCGAGGTCGAAGCGCCATGAATGTGTGAAAGGAGGAAATCTGATGACAGCTTCCTGGACAGCTCTTATCAGTAGATCCGGTAGCCGCGGTGTACTTGGCGTCCCCACCGTGATGTCAGGCTGGCGTGCCCTCAAACCGTTGTGGGACCAAGTGGGCCGTTTCGTTCAGGTCATGGGGTGACCAAAACAACAGAGTGTCGGCTGCGATCATGCCTCTGTTTATGGGTGGCTTGGCTGGTCGGTGATGCGGTGGTCCAGGCGCCAAATGTCGATCCCATCGAGGTGATGGATCAGCATGCGGCCCCGGCCGTTGGAGAGGATAATCCATAGAACGCTTGCATCATCTGTTGTTTCGTCCACGTGCCCGGTGCCAACTATTGCGTTGCCACGCCGGAGTTCCACGAATTCACGGCGCCAAAGGTACTTCCAGTGCTTGATTAGCTGCGGCGTGCGTCGTAGTTCATCTTCCAGGTCAGCGGGTCCATTGGAGAGTTTCCAGTTCGCAGCAGTTTTGGGTGTACTGCGGCTGCGGCCCGCAATCCGGATGCGAACGTGCTTGTCATTTATCACGGGGATGCTCTTTCGGCGAGGTGGTCGGGGTTGGGCTTGGTTCTGAAAAGCCGCTACAAGGCTTTAGCTTCCGGTTTCTTCGATTGTGTAGTGAAGGCCCATCCATGGCAGCGCTATGAGCGCGGTTTCATGTTGCGGTAGTTGAGGTTTTGGAGCGGCTCTTTCGACGTCCTTGGGGTCTGTGTCGTTCCGTCGTGACGTTGATGGTGTGCTGACGTCGAAGTACATGTCATCTCCTTGGGGTCTGGCATGGTCATCGCTTGGAGGGTTTTGTCAGGAAATTCTTGTGGGGACGGGGTTTGACAACTCACGTTCGGTAATCGTTCCGTGGGGCACATCATTAGTAAGTTCGATAGTGAATGTTCGTCGATCGCGTCGGGTAACCAAGACGCCGCAGCCCGGGTTCGTTGGAGCTTCTTGAATTGCTTCCTCAACGGCTTTGTCGAGTTGGTGTTCAAGCTCTTTACCATCGGTTATTACTATTTCCGCGTAGTAGTGAGTCGATTGGGTAATCATTGGGTTCCTATATTTCGAGGGAACAGGCCACAGATGCTCTGCTTTAGGGGGTTAGAACGAGCTTGGCAGGGGAGCCCTGTTGCTGGATTTCCCATGCCCGCCCGCATTCGGCAAGCGGAAGAACTGCGGTATCTACGTTCAGGGCGCCGGTCGCTGCCAGCCCGGTAAGTTTCAGATAGGCGTTGCGGCGGACGTCGTACGGCGCATCCACATGTGCGAAACCGAGCAGTTCCAGCCGCGCTGCGCGGATGACATTCGCGGGCAGTTGTATAGTCGATGCCGCCGACTGGCCGATCTGAATGTGGCGGGCCCCGTTTGCAGCGACGTGCATGGCCGCCAGCGCTGGGTCACCCCAGATGGGATCAATGATGACGTCGTAGCCGCGCCCCCCACTGGCCTGTCTTAGGGCTTCTACCAAGTCCGTGTCCGGTGTAATGGTTACCGTGGCATCGGCACCTCGCTGTCGGGAAACGGCAAGACGGTCGGATTCACGGTCCGCGGCGACTACCCTGGCAGCGCCGAGGGCAGCTGCGATCTGGACAGCCACTGACCCAAGTGCGCCGGTTGCTCCGAGCACGAGCACGTTCTGCCCGGGTTGAAGGTTCGCGCGCCAAGTGAGGGCCAGCCAAGCGGCCAGTCCGGTGTTGCCGAGGGCGGCGGCGGTGACGTCATCTATGTCGTCAGAGAGGTCCAGCAGATCCTGTTCAGCAACCAACGTTTGCTCGGCCCAGGAGCCGTGGGGCGCAATTGGTGCGGTGAAGAAGACTCTGCGTCCGGAGGCCGTCCGTCCTACTCCGTCTGCCCCTATGACGTATGGCAAGGTGCCCGGGTCCCCGTAAGCGCCGGAGGCCCTTGCCAGGTCGAGGTGGTGGACCCCGGCAGCAACGACATCGACGATGACATGGCCAGTTTCGGCTTGAGGGTCCGGGAACTCTGCATACTCCGGTGCGGTTCCGGTCTGTGTGAGGACTGCTGCTTTCATGGTGTGTCCTTTATGACGGAGCGTTGGTTGTGGTGTTGGCGACGATCTGCACGCTGATTGAACCGAGGCCGGTGATCTGACCTTTGAGCTGATCACCCACGGTCATCCATGTCCCGGTGCTAAGGCCCACACCTGCAGGCGTTCCGGTGAGTACGACGTCGCCGGGTTCAAGTGTCACGTGTTCGCTGATTTGGGAGATCAGCTCGGGCACCGACCAGATGAGGTTGGAGGTGTTGGCGTTTTGCCGTAGCTCGCCATTGAGCCAAAACTGCAGTTGCAGGTCCGTGTCATCTACAAAGCGGGCGGGCACGATTTCCGGACCCAGGGGGCAGCTGTCGTCGAAGACCTTGCCCCCGAACAGGTCGAACTTGACCAGGTGCTTGGGATGGCGCTGCCAGTCCCGGGCCGACAGGTCCAGGGCGATCGTGTAGCCCGCGATGTGTTCCCGAGCCCGCTCCGCAGGTATGTGACGGCCGGCCCGGCCTATGACGAACGCCAACTCAAGTTCGTAGTCGAATTTCTCGGTCTGGGTGGGGTACCGGACTGAACGTCCTTGGCCGACGAGGGTGGTGGTGGGCGGTTTGAGGAAGAAGACCGGAACGTTGTCCTTCTTCGAAAATCCCGCATGACCGCCGTCGTTAATGACATGGTCGTAGTAATTGGCGCCAGTGCAGATGACTTTGTTCGGATACTGCAGCGGAGTCAGCCAGTCCTCCAGCAGCGTCGGCTCGGTAATTGGCTGGACGTCACTGTTTGGCAGATTGTCGACGGCGGTGAGCAGCCGGGCTTCAGCGGCCTCCCAGTTGGCAAAGACAGCCATCAGCCCGCGCGCGGAATCGGCAGAAACCAACTCGGGGGAGACATCAGCGATTTTGTAGAGGCGACCGTCAGGGAGTCGGAGAGTTGGGGTTGGTACCCCATTGATCCGGATGGTCGAAAGAGAGAACGTCACAGGGTTGGCTCCTTGATGGGCGCCGTGTCTGGTCTGCCGGCACTTGCCGCCACCATCCAGTCGTCGACGATCACGTCGACCGTGGAGATGGGGCCGGTCATGAGGGACCGCGCGAGTTCCCGGACCCGGTTGCGTTGGGATAGCGACAAGTACTCCACAGGGGATGCGCCGTCAACGCGTGCAAGTGCCAGCAGCGGCAGGAGCGCAGCGATGCGTTCCCTAAGGCGGTCTTCCGCTTCCCAGTCGATGTGCTGGACATATCCTTCCAACAGACGATGGACGGAGTGATGCAATTCCTCGGTGCGATCAGGCAGAACGATGGCCTTGAGCAGCAAATGGTTCACGCAGAACGCCACATCGAACGCAGGGTCACCGAACCAGCCACACTCGGCGTCGAGCAGCACCGGCCCGTGGGGTCCAAGAAGAATATTCTTTGGACTGACGTCCCCGTGGATCACTGTCAGGTGCGTGCCGGCTGTCACCTCCGCGAGCCAATCGATCCGGTCTTCAAGGTCCGGGTTTGCCCGGGCGGTGACGCGGAAGTAGGGCTCGATGCGCAAGGCATCGAAGTTGTCGTCAGTAGCGAACGTGGTTGCAGCCGTTGAGTCCTTGGTGCTTGCTGAGTGCAAGCGACCAAGCAATTCTCCGACTGACTGCGCGGACGCTGGATCGATGTGCCCGGCAAGGAGCTCGGACTTCCACACCGGGTAGTCTTCCGGCGGGAGGAACTGCATGGCGAACAATCCAGCTAGCTCGTCATAAGCCAGCACCTGCGGAACCTGCTGGGGAGCAGTCCGGGAGGCGAATTGCAGCCAGTCATACTCCACCCGGTTTCGGGAAGTGGGTGCCAACCATTCCTGGGCTACCTTAAGCCGGCCCAGCGCACCCTTGACGCAGAGCGTACGGCCAGGCAAGTCCACCCGCCAGAGGTCCGAACTCACGCCACCAGTCAGGGGGGTGAATTGTGCCGCCTCGGAAGGCTGCACGAGCCCGTGGCGAAGCAGGAACTCCCTCACGCGGGCTTCAGGCTCCACGGCGTTCACCGGACAGCCAATGGAGTGGTGCCCAAGGTGGGCAGCTGCCTGAAAGCCAAGGACGAATCTTCGGCGATGCGCACCAGTTGGTTGTACTTGGCCAGTCGCTCCGAGTTCCGGACAGAGCCAATTTTGATCTGCCCGGCCCCGGTGCCAACTGCGAGGTCCGCAAGGAAGTCATCCTCGGTCTCCCCGGATCGCGCAGAAACAACTGGCGCATAGCCAGCCGCGCGCGCCTCCGCGACGACGTCGAGTGTGCCGGAAAGAGTGCCGTTCTGGTTGACCTTGACGAGGACACCGTTGGCGACACCGCGTGCTATGCCTTGGGCGAGCCGTGAGCTGTTGGTTGTGAACAGGTCATCACCGATCAACCTGACACGTTGTCCCAGTTGCGAGGTCAGTGCCTCCCATCCGGCCCAGTCATCCTCATCAAGGGGATCTTCGATCGAGACGATCGCAAAGCGATCCACCCAGGACGAGACCATGTCGATCATCTCAGCTGTGCTGAAATGGCGTTCCTGCCGGCGCAGATGATAGTCACCGGAGCTGCTGTCATACAGGGACGAGGCGGCCACGTCGATGGCGATTGCGATGTCAGTTCCGGGCTGTAAACCCGCGGCCTCAATGGACTGTGTGATCAGTTCGAGGGCTTCTTCACCGGTCCGACATGCCGGGCTGAGGCCGCCTTCGTCGGCCAACAGAGTTGGCAGCCCCTGTTCGGCGCAGAGCCTGGCGGCCGCCGCCCGCACCCGTGATGTGAGCTGGATCGCTTCGAGGGCTGACGTTGCCGCTACCGGGACGGCCAGAAAATCCTGGACATCCATTCCGCGGCCGGCGTGCAGCCCGCCGGAAAGAATGTTGACCATCGGCATCGGGAGCGCCGGCTCGTCGATGTTGGCGAGCTGGGCGATTCGCCGATACAGTGGCAGCTCTCTCGCGATGGCGGAGGCCCGGCAGACAGCCAGGGACACGCCGAGTACGGCGTTGGCGCCAAGACGTGACAAGTTGGCTGTTCCATCCAACTCCCGAAGTCGCTCGTCTATGGCGCGTTGGTTCTCGACGTCGAGGCCACGCAGCGCTTCGGCGATCTCGCCGTTGACATGGTCCACGGCTGCCGTGACGCCGAGTCCGTCGAACGCCGACTCATCCCCGTCCCGCAGTTCGTGGGCCTCGTGAGTGCCGGTGGACGCGCCGGAAGGCACGGATGCCCGTCCCCTGACACCAGTGTGGAGGACGACCTCGACCTCCACAGTGGGTCGTCCTCGAGAATCGAAAATTTGGCGGCCGTGGACATGGTGGATCGTGCTCAAAATGACACTCCAGTGGTGAGAGGGGAAGGGGTGTTGCAGGGATAGCGGGCTGGTTCACCGCGCAGGACGCGCACAACTTCCTCGGCAGCGCTGCGGCGCAGGTCGATGACGGAAGCGTCGGACGCGAAAGCTATATGCGGCGTGACGACTACCCCGGGATGGGCCAACAGCTCTTCGGGAACAACTGGCTCTTCCTCAAGGACGTCCAAACCTGCACCGCCCAGATGTCCGCTGTTCAAGGAAGCGAGCAGCGCTGCCGTGTCCACCAGGCCCCCGCGGCTGACGTTGATAATAAACGCATCACGCGGCAGCAAGGCCAACTCCCGTTGGCCGATGAGATGGTGCGTCTGCGGGACCAAGGGCGCGTGGAGAATGACCACATCACAGCTCGCAAGGAGATCGTCAAGGGCCAGCACCTCCATGCCGTCGGTGTCGGCAGGCGCATTCGGATCACTGATCACAACGCGGGCTTCGAGGGCGCGCAGCTTAGCGGCGGTTGCTCTGCCGATCCGGCCATATCCGATGACGCCGCAAGTCAGGGTGGACAAGCGGCGAAGGCGGGCACCTGCCGGGTTCCACTTGCCGGCGCGCACTTCACGGTCGGCAGTGACCAGGCCACGGGTCCAGGCAAGAGCCAAGCCAACGGCGTGATCCGAAACCTCGGCCACGCAATAATCGGGGACGTTAGTGACCTGCACGCCGCGATTAGTAGCGGCAGATACGGCGATGTTGTCCAAGCCCACTCCCATGCGGGCTACGATCCGCAGGGGGACCGAGGAGGCGATCGCATCTGCGGACACGGCTGCCCAGCAGGTGAGGATGGCAGCGGGCTGGTGTTCAGCGACCAGCGCGTCGATGGTTTCCACCGGGGCGGGGTCGGCCGGGCCGGAGATGACGCGGTATCCGGCTTTTTCGAGTATTTCCCGCTCGATGCCGTCGTCGGGCCAGGCCCGGTCGGTCAGCAAGACGGTCTGCTGCTGGGTCATGCGTACTCCTTCATTCCTTGGCCTGTTTCGGCCGGATATGGGTGGGGTGTGGTTGTGTTGGGGGCTGGTTCCACGCACTGTGTGACCTGCGTGCCCAGCCCGGATACCGAGGCCGTGACTAAGTCGCCTGCACGGAGGAAACGGCCGTGGTGGAGGCCAAAACCGGCAGGGGAGCCCGTGCAGAGCAGGTCGCCAGGGCGAAGTGGGGTGTGCCGGGACAGGTGCTGCAGCTGTTCAGGAATGGTGAACACCATGTCCTCTGCTGTGTCATCCTGCATAGTCGTGCCATTAAGGGTCAGCTGCAGCTTGAGGCTGGAGGGGTTGGGTACCTGCCATGCAGGGACGAACCACGGGCCAACAGGCAATGATCCTTCCATGCCCTTGCATTGCAGCCAGTCGCTGCCCAGTACGGGGAGGTCGGGCCTGACCACTCGCGAACGGATGGTCAGGTCGTTGACGACGCAGTAACCGGCAATCACCAGCGGCGCTTCGGAGAGCGTCAGGCGCGTGGCAGAAGCCCCTATGACTGCACCGATCTCGACTTCCCAGTCCATCGTGTCCACGTCCTGGTCAATGATCAGTTCGCCGTAAGGGACGCCCACGCGCTCCATGCTGGTGAGGCAAATGTACGGGCTGCCCTCCCGTTGCCGCTGATCGAGCGCCCGCATAGTCGCGGTGCGCGTTCGTTCGGCGTCGACTGGAAGGGCGGCGTCGACGGCGGCTTCCACCACTTGCCTCCGATAGTTGCCAATAGTGCAGAACAGCTGCCTGGGCCGGAGTGGAGCTTCGATGCGAAGTGACCTGACGGCCAAGCCTTGTTCGGCGATCGCCCGTCCGGTCGCCGGTAGTTCTGTTAGGCATTGCAGTTCAGAGTGGTGCTCATTCCACTGTTGGAGCAGGTCGCTGATCGAGGTGAACCTTGCGCACGGCCATTCTTGCGCCCAGTCCAGTAATGGAAGAGCACGGCTACCTTGTACGAGCCACACCTCGGCCACCCCTCCAAGCGAGGCCGCTTGGGCGAAGACAACTCCTTTGGGGGCAAAGTCGGGGTTTGAGTGATCGTCATCGAACATAGTGCTAACGATAGCACAGACTCGACACCGCGGCACTACCTTGCTTTCAACTAAAACGAACAGTTGCTTGGGAATTCACTCCTCGTTGACAGCGAGGCCGAGCTGAGTAATAGTGCTAACGATGGCACTGACGTTAGTTGAAGGGATTCACAGTGAATGTTCGCAGGGTGGTTACAGGTACCGATGACAGTGGAAGATCGGTGCTGGTCTCCGATGGGTTTGTCCCCAACAGCCATGACTTCCAGAGCATGCCTGGACAGTCGCAGACCAGGATCTGGTTCACCGCGGGCACGCCCACAGGAGACCTTCCTGAAGGCGAACCTACGGACAACCATGGGCCGGTGGTCCCCGGACCCGGGGGCGCCAGCTTCGTCATCGTCCGGTATGCGCCGGATTCCGTGGTTATGAGCCCGGACTTTGACCCGGTTGCGGCAGGACAGGAGCTAGGGGACTATGCACCGGACCTGGCGGAAGTATTTGAGCCCAATGGGATGCACAAGACGCGCAGCGTCGACTATGGGGTTGTTTTGGACGGAGAACTGTGGCTTGAACTCGATGACGGGTTCCAGGTGCGTCTCACGCCCGGAGACACAGTAGTCCAGCTCGCTGCGCGACACGCATGGCGCAACAAAACGAAGGCGCCGGCGGCGGTGGCTTTCCTGCTCACCGGCGTCGACGCCTGAGTTCCGGGATCCCCGTCACGGGATCCTTGGAGCGCGGTGCCGGTCGATCACGTGGAGCGACCGGCACCGCTTTTCTTGCTAGGGGAGAACGATGTAGTTGCTGAAGCCCCCTCGAGGATCCTTCAACCGGCCGGAGATCGCGGTGTTGACATCCGACAAAGGAAACGCCTCGGTCTCCAAATAGTTAAGGTCGAGTGTTCCTGTCTCGATCATGTCGGCCATTTCCTGTCCCTGGGCTGCCGTGAACCAATTCGAGCCGATGAGTTGGACTTGCTCGTCCATCAGCCATTTCATGTCAACTGGAACCTCCTCGGAAACCCCGCCAACGTTCACCACTTTCCCGCCACGCCTGACGCCCTTCATGGAGTCAATCATGGCTGCAGCATCGGCCCGGGCACCGAGCGCACTGATGACAAAGTGCGCTCCGTCGCCGCGTGTCCGCTCCCTGGCCCACTCTGCGCTCGACTGCTCGCCGAGCGTAAGGACTTCGATCCGGCGCGGCGAGAGGGCCTTAACACGCTCCAGCAACTCCTGATTGCGTCCGGTCCCGAGGATTTTCGCCACCCCCATGCTCAAGCAGAGCACAGTTGCTGCAACGCCGAGTGTGCCCGTGATGCCGTCGATCAAGGCGACAGTGCCGGGCCCGGCGTCAGCCAATTTGAGGGCGCCGTACGCTGTGCCGATGTAGCCGAAACGGGCGGCCAACTCGAACGGCAAATTGTCCGGGATTTTTACCAATGCCTGTTGAGGTGCGGTCATGAATTCACTGAAGCCGCCATATGGATATTGGTCGAAAATCCGCTGGCCGTCACGGGACGTGCTGAAGTACCCGTTAAGGGTGTAATAGCGGCAGCGGCTCGGAGTACCAGCCGAACAGGCGTAGCAACTTCCGCAGGAGCGCAGCGGGCTTACGTAGACACGGTCACCTGGCTTGACGTTGATGACCGATTCTCCGACCTCCTCCACCACGCCGGTGGGGTCGAGTCCAAAGATTGCAGGAAAGGCAGGGATGGGCTGGTGTGGGAACCAGGTCGGCCAGCTGTTGATGACGTTGGCCATGTTGGGCACGATGCCAACCGCCTTGACCCGGACAAGCACATCGGTGGGACGGGGTTTGGGTACTTCGATCGTGTCGATCGACATGGGTTCGCCGATCTTATGTAGTCGTGCGGCGCGCATCATCGTCATTGACGGGGCTCCTTTGCATAGAAAGTTGGTTGGTATGGGTGTGTCCTTCGGGAACAGCTACTTGCGGTAGCTGTCCTCGAGATCGATGTGGAGGAGGCCCATGATGCGGACCCCGGAGTTGTACCAGGCAATGGTCAGGGTCAGTTCCACCATTTGCTGGTCATCCAGGTGTGCGGCGGCGGCATCCCACGTTTCGCTGGACACGTGCACGTCGTTGGTGGACTCCCTGGCGAGGGCAATGACGGCAAGTTCAGCCTCGGTGAACAAGCCGGAGTTCGCGGCGTCTGCCACTGCTGCAAGCTGCTCGTCGGTGATGCCGGCCTTGCGGCCATGTGACTGATGATGGGCGATCTCATATTCGGAGCCTGTGGCATGGCCTACTGACAATATGGCCAGTTCACGCAGCTTGGGGCTCAGCTCGGAACCGTCCCGCAGGGCGTTGGCGTAGGAAAGGAAGGCGTCGAGAAGGACCGGGGCGTTTGCCAAGGTGCGGAAGATGTTGGCCGTCGGCACTTTGCGCTCCGCTTCGAGCCTGTCCCAAAGGGGCTGTTGGTCGATGGACGCTGCATGGTCGCGGGAGAGGGAAGGTACTCGGGACATGATGTGTTGGACCTCAGTTCTGTGGGGATCAGCGTGGTTGCGGGCTGGACAGGAACTTCTCCAGCGTCATGGGTGAAGGGGGAATGGCGGGGGACCTCAGCGGGACATCAACGAAGGCAGAAGCCTCGAAGTACCACTTCTCCAAAGCGGGGAGTCCCCACCGGGCATTGGTGCTGACCGATGTTGCGTCCCAGCGGACGGGCTCTGTCTCGATGTCGATGGTTTGGTAGTGGCTGTTGAAGACTTCGACGCGGTGGCCGTCCGGATCGCGAAGGTAGCTGAACAGCATGCCGCCCGGCCCGTGGCGGCCTGGACCACGCTCGACGCCGTCGCCGTACCCCAGGATGCCCGCGAAGTCGCAAGCGGTAAAGATGTCATGGCTTTCGGAGACGGTGTAGGCGAAATGGTGCAGGCTGGGGCCGTCGCCTGGAACCATGGCGAGGTCCAGACAGGTTCCTTTGCGATACATGAAGGCGCCGATGAGCTCGTCGCCGTGCTCCAGGTACTCCGAGTTGCGGAACCCCAGGCCGCTGTAAAAAGCACACGACTCATAGACGTCCGGCACCAGCAATTGAAAGTGATCCAGCCGCTGCGCATGTGCACCTTTGTAGTGTTCAAAGTTGATATGCAGACGTGGCCTGGTGGACATCGTTGCACACAACTCAAGGGGTGTGCCGGTGGGGTCGGATACTTGCAGCGTCCGGCCTTGGTGAGGCATCTCCACCCACTCAGCCGGGAGTCCGCGTTCACGGAAGTACCGGTAGGCCTCATCCAAGTCCTCGTCGAAAAAGACGCGGAATCCGAGACGACGGGCTGTACCGCCGTCGGGGCTTTTTTCCAGGACGAGGCTGTGGTGACAAGCCTCGGCCAAGCCGCGAAGATAGACGGTCGAGTCGTCCTCGTCACTCACCACCAAGCCCAGGACAGTGGTGTAGAACTTGCGGCTCTCGGCCAGGTCGGCGACGTTTAGTCGTAAATGGCTCGTCCGACTGATGTTGAACGGCGGGCGCAGGTCGACCGGTGGCAGCATGATGTTTTCTCCAATTGGTGCTACGGGTAGCACCCTCTATTCTTAGTGCGCACAGAGTGCGTATTTATTGTTGGTGTCACGGTTTCAGGCGGAGCGCTTGTGCTTTTCCGCCCGCGGTGCGGCAGTGCTTCCGCGGGGCACAAGCCAGCCCGCCGACACGGACTCATAGGGGTCGTTGCCGGCTGGCGGGCTGGTGAGCCTGCGGATGAACCAAAGCCCACACGAGGTGGCGACGTCACCGATGGGAAGGCTGATGGTGGTAAGGCCGCGCCCCCACCATGAGAATCCGCTTTGATCGCCGAAACCGACGACGGAAAGCTCCTCGGGCACCTCAAGGTCCATGTCCAAAGCTGCGTCGAGCACGCCGACGGTGTGTTGCACGGAACCGAGCACAAGGGCTGTCGGCGGGGTTGGCCGGTTCAGAAGCCGGCGGAGAGCCTCCTTTGCGTGTTCTGGCGACGCAGGTGGACCCAGCTCAATGAAGTCGGAGGTCAGCGGGATGCCTTGGGCGTGCAATGCCTGTTGATAGCCCTCAAGTCGTTCCTGGCCTGTAGGCAGTTCCTTCGAGGCTCCGATATACGCAATGCGCTTGTGGCCCAGTTCCAGAAGATGCGCTGTGGCGTCCTGGAGCGCCCGTTGATCGTCAAGACCGAACCACTGCGCTCCAAGCGACGCATGCCTGCGCAACAACTGAACGTGCGGCATGCCGCGCAGCAGGTTGGCCGAGTCCACGTGCGGGTTAGGGGTCGGCGCAATTATCAAGCCCGCTGCGTGACTGGCCGACAGTTCCCGTAGGTGTCGTCTTTCAATCAGGCGATCATCGAATGTTTCCGCGAGCATCAGCTGATACTCCTCGGCGGCCATGATGGCCGACAACTCGTGGGCGATAGTGGAGTAAAAGCTGTTGCGGACATCCGGGATGACCAGCCCCACAACGTTACTGGAGGCACCACGCATCATCCTCGCCGCGCGGTTGCCGACATATCCAAGCTCAGAGGCAGCTTGACGGACACGAACTTTGGTTTGTTCGCTGATGCGTGCGTCGTCTGCCAGTGCTCGGCCCACCGTAGAAACCGAAAGTTTCAGGTGTTCGGCGATGTCTTTGGTTGTGACCATCATTCCTCCAGGGCAATTCTTTTAGTGGGTCATTGCGTACGACGCGGCGGCTCGTAGCCATATCAGTCGCTTTGATGCTAACGATAGCACGAGTGCGGCACTCGTCAAGAGCGGGCTGGACGCTCGGCTGCGGTCCAGCGTGGGCCTACGTCTTTGCTTTCCACTCTCCGACGAAGGCCGCGTGGCGTTAGGAAGGGGAATTTCCGGCCGCGCCCTTGACTGGGGTCACTCCAGTGCTATCGTTAGCATCATCAAGCACCGAAAAATCTTCAAACCCCTCCCAGCGCCGGCACACCACGGCCAGAGCGAGACGAGGGTTCCCGCAGAGGTCTGTTAACCGCCTAAAGCCAGATCTTTCCTCTCCACGAAACAGCCCCATAACCAGGAGACAACGATGTCCCATCCCAATTCTTCCGTCCCGGGCAGCCCCTCGGGCGCAACGGGTTCCAGTGTCAAGCATTCAGTACCCACCTACCCTGAGCCTATGGACGCCATCTCCATGGATGCCGTCCCAGCCAGCCCTGCTCCTTCCAGGGTCAAGAACAACCCCGAAGGCATGGCCACCAACGTCACAGCTGGCGTCTCACTGGGAATTCTGGCAGTAACGTTCATGCTCAACGCGATGGACCGCCAGGTTTTCGCGCCGCTATTGAGCACGATCGCGAAAGATTACGGCTTTACCCTTCAAACGGGAGGGCTCCTTGCCACCGTTTTCACCCTCGGAATGGCTGTCGCCGGAATACCCGCAGGTTTCCTGGTGGAGCGTTTCTCCCGCAAAGCCGTTCTGTTGGTGAGCATCGTCATCTACTCGCTCGGCACGCTCGCCACCCCACTGGCAACATCGTGGGGAGACATGGCCGTTTACCGGATCATCTCCGGGCTCGGCGAAGGTATGCAGGCTGCTGCACTCTTCGCCGCCGTGGGAGCGTATTTCCATCATCGCCGCGGTCTAGCCCTCGGAATCCTGGGCTTCGCATTTGGGCTGGGCGCCACCTTCGGTCCTGCGCTCGGCATCATGTTCGCCGGCCAATTTGGGACGTGGCGGGCCCCGTTCACCATTTTCGGGCTACTCGGACTGCTCCTGGCAGTAGTTGCGATGTTCACCGTGAGCCGTAAATTCACTGAGCAGGCCATCAGCATGACGGGCGTTGGGGGCTCCTACGACTACATGCCGGCCAAAGCCTACAACCGCAACTCCCTCGCTATAGCCGCAGCCTCAGGATGCGGTGCCCTCGCCCTTTATGGCTTCCTGGGGTTGTACCCAACGTTCCTGACCACACAACTGGGCGTCTCCACCGGAGAATCCGCGGTGGCACTCAGCTTCGTGGGTCTGGGCGGGCTGGCAGGCCTACTCGGTGGTTGGATGGGTGACCGGATCAACCAGCGGACCTTGCTCATCGTTTCCTTGGTGGTGATGGCTGTGCTCGGCGTACTCATCTATCAGGTGCAGGCGAACTTTGCATGGCAATGTGTGTTCGCCTGCCTCATGGGCGTCTTCGGAACGGGTGTCTTTTTCCCCAACACCAACAGTGTGATCCAGCGAGCCGTCCGTCCACACCAGGTGGGGCGTGCGGCCGGATTGTTCGTCACGTGCTATTACGGTTCCGCAGCCTTTTCGGGTCTCTTGTTCGCTGCCCTTGTCCCGCAGGTCGGCTGGCAGGGAGCCGGACTCCTGCAGGTCACCGCACTTCCGCTGGCGGCCGCTGCGATCATGCTTGTAGTTCAGACGTCCCTGTTCAACAACGCACCCCGGGCGGCCAGCCATTGATGTCCTGTGAATGGCTCAGGAGGAAACCCCATGACTGATGTGCACCACCATCCGACGGGTGCGATGGCCGGTGTGGTCGTTGCAGACTTCAGCCGGGTGCTTGCCGCTCCCTACGCAACCATGGTGTTCGGCGACCTTGGCGCAGACGTGATCAAGATAGAGCGCCCCGGCCTTGGGGACGACACCCGCCACTGGGGCCCACCCTATACCGATGATCACGAAGCGACGTACTTCTTGTCCGTAAACCGCAACAAGCGTTCGTTCACGGCAGACATGTCCAACGAAGCAGACCATCGAAACCTCGTCGAGCTCATCCGGCGGGCAGATGTACTCATAGAAAACTTCCGTCCGGGCACAATGGCACGGCATGGCTTGTCCTACCAACAAGCTGCAGCCATCAACCCACGATTGGTGTACTGCTCGGTCACGGGCTTTGGCTCAACTGAAGCCGCGGCTGCACTGCCTGGATATGACCTTCTGGTCCAGGCCGTTGGAGGGCTCATGAGCGTGACAGGTCCCGGCCCCGGCTTCCCTGTGAAGGCAGGCGTGGCCTTGGTGGACGTTCTGACTGGGCTTCATGCTGCGGTCGGTGTGCTGGCGGCCCTGCGGGCCCGGGAAACAACCGGCCGGGGTCAACTGGTTGAAGTCAACCTGCTGAGTACGTTGTTGTCCAGCATGGTCAACCAAAGTGTAGGTTACACCGCAGGTGGCTCGGTTCCAGGCATCATTGGGAATCGTCATCCGTCGATCGCCCCCTACCAGCTGTTCCCGGCGTCGGACCGTCCGATCGTCATCGCGGTCGGAAATGACCGGCAGTTCGGCCGGCTCTGTGCAGCCCTGGGTATCCCGGAGGCCGCAGATGATCCACGGTTCACCGCCAACGCGTCCAGGGTGGCCCACATCGATGAACTCGACCGGCTCATCAGTACCCGCACCAGTGGGCAGACTGCCGGCTACTGGTACGGCACGCTTTCGGCATGCGGGGTTCCCTGTGGCCCTGTCAACAACATCGCCGACGCCTTCGCGATGGCCGAGGAATTGGGACTGAACCCCCTCGTCAATGTCGGCGGCGGGAACAATGCCGTCAGCTTGCCCGCCAATCCGATCAGCATGTCCGAAACACCCGTCTCGTATGTTCGACGGCCTCCGCGGCTCGGACAAGATTCCGACGACGTATCAGCGTGGCTTCATGGACCCGTCAACGCGAAATTACCGCAACAACCAAACCACTTCAGTAACAGCAAGCAGCAACCAATGGGAGCACACTCGTGACCGACCTCGCCACAGACTATCTGGACATCGACGCCTTACTCACCGAGCCGGAACTTGTCCTTCGCGGGCAAGTACGGCGATTCGTCGATGACCGTATCCGGCCCAACATCAATGCCTGGTACGAGGACGCCGTCTTTCCCCAGGACCTGGTCAAGGAGATGGGCAGCCTCGGCCTCTTGGGAATGCACCTGGAAGGGTACGACTGCGGTGGCCGGAGTGCCGTCGAATACGGCATCGCCGCGATGGAGCTTGAGGCCGGGGACTCCGGGATCAGGACCTTCGTGTCCGTGCAGGGGTCTCTGGCCATGAGCGCCATCTCCAAGTTCGGCTCCGAGGAGCAGAAGCAACAGTGGTTGCCGGGCATGGCTGCCGGGGAGCTTATCGGTTGCTTCGGCCTCACCGAGCCGACTGCTGGCAGCGATCCCGGTGGAATGGTCACCCGTGCCGTGCGCGGTAAATCGGGATGGGTCCTGAATGGAGCGAAACGCTGGATCGGCCTGGCCTCCATTGCAGACGTCGCGATCATATGGGCGAAAACCGAGGACGGCATACGCGGCTTTGTCGTCCCCACAGACACGCCGGGCTTCTCCGCCACCCCGATAACCGGGAAAATGTCCATGCGCGCGTCTATTCAGTGCGACATCACCTTGAGCAACGTACATTTGCCGGAAAGCGCCGCGTTACCCGGAGCGGAGGGTCTCCGAGGTCCCTTCTCCTGCCTCAACGAAGCACGCTACGGCATCATGTGGGGGGCCATGGGCGCCGCCCGTGATGCCTACCAGACGGTTCTCGCCTACACACAGGAGCGCACCCAATTCGGAAAGCCGATCGCCTCGTTCCAACTCACCCAACAAAAACTCGTGGATATGGTCCTGGAGATTCAGAAGGGAACGCTAGTTGCCCTCCAAACAGGACGGCTCAAGGACGCCGGCAGGCTGCGCCCCGAACAGATTTCCTTCGGTAAGCTCAACAACGTCCGGCAGGCGATAGAGATCTGCCGGTCCGCCCGCACCATTCTCGGCGGAAACGGGATCACCCTTGACCACTCACCGCTCCGGCACGCCAACAATCTGGAGAGTGTGCGCACCTACGAAGGCACCGACGAGGTACACACACTGATTATGGGTCGCGCAATCACCGGCATCCCGAGCTTCTCGTAACCGATGGAATCACTTGTCTCCATCTCGGCACCGCACGTCGCCGAGACTATAGTCGAAAAATCAGTTACAGAGACATCGATCTCCTACATCCACCACGCGGGTTTCCGCTTTGCACTCCTGACACTGAGGAACCCAGAGCGGCGCCCGGTGACCATGGGACCTGCATCCTTGGCCGTGTTCGAGGCCGTATTGCAATCCGTGGATCCGTCCCAAGTTGACGCAGTGGCAGTTACCGGCGATGGTTCGGTGTTCTGTGCCGGAGCGGATTTGAAGTCGATGACCAGGGCCACCACCCAGCGTGATGCCGAGGACGTGGCCAAGCAGGGCCTCAAGGCCTTGGGTCGCTTGGCGGGCCTCCCCGTGCCAACCTTTGCTTTTATCAACGGCACAGCCTTGGGCGGCGGCCTGGAACTCGCCCTGCACGCGAACTACCGCACTGTTGCCGGCTCTGCCAAGGCCTTAGGATTTCCCGAGGTCCGGCTTGGCCTGGTTCCGGGCTGGGGCGGCATCCCGAAAACCATGGCTCTCCTGGGCCTTGACCTCACTGCGCGGTTGGTAGTCACGGACGCACTGGCGGCCAAGACGCTTACCGCGCAACAGGCCACCGACATCGGATTGGTCGATCGCAGGTTCCCGGAGGACGGATTCCTTGAAGCCTCGCTGGATTTCGCGGCCGCTATCCTCTCAGGAACGGATCCGTCCACGGCCCACGTTGACCGCCCCACGCAGCGGAGACCGCCTGCCGCCGTCGTCGATCTCACTGCCCTGGACACAATCCGAAGGAAGCTGGACGCGCGCCTCCACGGTGCCGCGCCCGCCCCGTACCGGGCCCTGGAGCTGATCGCGGCGGCGGCCAGTGCACCAAGAGAGACCTCCGGGCAAGATGCGGAGATTCGCGCCTTCGGCCAGCTGTTGCTTTCCCATGAGGCCCGAGCCAGCATATATGCCTTCGACCTGACGCAATCCAAGGCAAAAAAGCCCACGGGCAGGCCGACCGCTGATCCGCAGTTGGTTCGATCGGTCGGCGTCGTCGGTGCGGGGCTGATGGCGAGCCAACTCGCGCTCATCTTTGCGCGAAAGTTACGCGTCCCGGTGCGGATCACAGACTTGTCCCCGGAACGCATCGATTCGGCGTTGACCTGGATCGGCGCCCAAGTGGACAAGCTCGTGGACGGGAACGGCCTTTCCGCCGACGACGCCGACGAAATCCGCGCGTTGATCACCGGCGGGACGGACAAGTCGGTTCTCGCGGACAGCGACGTGGTCATTGAGGCAGTCTTTGAGGAATTGGAGCTCAAGCGCGCTGTGCTCGCAGAACTCGAACCCCTCCTTCGTACCGATGCCTTGCTGCTGACCAACACCTCCTCGCTGTCCGTTGAGGCCATGGGTGCCAGGCTGGAACGCCCGGAGCGTCTCCTTGGCTTCCATTTCTTCAACCCCGTGGCGGTGCTGCCGCTGGTGGAAATCGTCACAACCCCGCACAATGACGAAGCGACGCTGGCCACTGGCTTTGAGCTGGCACGGCGGCTGCAAAAGACGGCCGTGCTCGTCAAGGACACCGCCGGTTTCGTGGTGAACCGACTGCTGACACGGCTTTTGGACGAAGTGCTGTCCCTGATTGACGACGGCGGCGATCCTCGCACGGTGGACCTCGCACTGGACCCGCTCGGACTTCCCATGAGGCCGCTGCAGCTTCTGCAATTCATCGGGCCATCCGTGCAACTTCATATCTGCGAGACCATGAACCGTGCGTATCCTCAACGCTTTGACGTGAGCCGTAGCCTGACCGCACTGGTGGACGCGGGGCTCCCCGGCTACTTGGACAACGACGGCGGTATCTCACCCGCCGCCGCTGCCCTCCTGCCGCCCGCCCGGCCGGTGGATCCCGGCGCGGTCCGCACCACAGTGCTGGCAGCGCTGGCCCAGGAGGTTACGGCGATGCTCGACGAGAACGTGGTGACCGGCCCTGGGCAGATCGACCTGTGCATGATCCTCGGCGCAAATTATCCCTTCCACACCGGCGGCCTGACACCGCTGCTGGACCGAGAGGCAGGCACTTCCTTCCATCCCGGACTGCGCGTCTCCGCTGTCGGATAGACAGGGCAGCCCCAAAGTTCGCCCGGAACTGGCGGCGTCCGCCGTCGTCCGGCCCTTCCCACCCACTTTCCCGTCCAAGGAGAAGAAATTGAACCCAACGGAAGATGTTGTCATCGTCGGGGCGGCCCGCACGGCGCAAGGCCGTCTGATGGGCCAGCTCGCACCGCTGTCCGCAATCGACCTCGGTGGTGCCGCAATCGCCGCTGCACTTGACAGGGCCCAAGTCCACCCGGAGGCTGTCGACGCCGTCATCATGGGGCATGTGCTCCAAGCCGGAGCCGGGCAGAATCCTGCACGTCAGGCTGCAGTGGCAGGAGGCATCCCGCTCAAGGCTCATGCCGTGACCGTCAACAAGGTGTGCCTATCCGGGTTGAGCGCCATTATTGATGCGAGCCGGCTGCTGCGTCTCGGGGAAGCCGCAGTCGTGGTCGCCGGAGGACAGGAATCAATGAGCAACGCCCCACATTTGCTGCAGGGGTCCCGCGCCGGGCATCTGTATGGGGACACCGCGCTGATCGACTCAGCTGCCCACGACGGGTTGACCGATGCTTTTGACCACGAGGCGATGGGCCTGGCAACCGACCGCGCCAACGATTCCCTCGGAATAGCCCGGGTCGAGCAGGACAAGGCCGCGGCCGACTCTCACCGGCGAGCCGCGGCCGCGCAGGTCGCCGGACAATTGGAGGAGGAGATTGTCCCGATCAAGGTGCCGCAGCGTCGTGGGCAGACCGTTCTGGCCGACAAAGACGAAGGTGTACGCCCGGACAGTGACGAAGAGTCGCTCGGCAGGCTCAGGCCGGCGTTTTCCCCCAAGGGCACCGTCACCGCCGGCAATGCTTCCCCGCTCAATGACGGCGCCGCCGCCGTGGTCCTCACAACGCGGGCCTATGCCGACGCCCACAGTCTGAGGATCATGGCAGTACTTGGCGCTCCGGGTCAGACCGCCGGCCCGGACACCTCGCTGCCGGACAAACCAGCCCGTGCCATCTCAAAGGCGCTGGAGACGGGAGGCTGGAGCGTGGAAGATTTGGATTTCGTGGAGATCAATGAGGCGTTCGCCTCAGTGGCCCTGCATTCGGCCGCGCAGCTCGGGATCGGCATGGACAAGGTCAATATTCACGGCGGAGCGATCGCCCTTGGACATCCCATTGGTGCATCCGGTGCCCGGGTGGTGGTTTCCGCAGCGTACGAGCTCCAGCGTCGCGGCACTGGCAAGGCAGCAGTCGCCCTCTGCGGAGGCGGGGGCCAAGGAGAAGCACTCCTTCTGTCACGTTGACCCACCCCTCACCGCCGGACGATGGTCCGCAGTAGTTTGAGGGCCACAGAGACGGAATCGAGGTCTACTTTCCCGGGTATTGTGACCTCCGCGATAGTGTCCTTTATACGGCCCAGTTGCTCCTTGTGCGCGCGCTCCCACACGGCAATGCGCTCCATCGTTTCGACACGTGCCCCATTGGGGCTGCTCTGCAAGACAGACAGGGTGATGTCGGCCACGGCGGAGTACACGTCGTCACGCAATGCGGCCCGGGACAAGGCCTCCCAGCGGTTTTGCCGGGGAAGGTCGGTGATGCGCAGCAGCAGATCCAGCGCATCGATTCGATGAAAGACCGCGTAATACAAGTCGGCGATCGTCGTAGAGGGTTCAGCCACCTTCTCGGACAGAAGTGAGATGTCAAGCAGTCCAAAGCCTTCAAGCAGATCGGAGGCGCGCTTCGCCAGCTCTTGCGGCATCCCGACTTCATTCCAACGCGCCAGTCGCTCCTCGCTGTGGTCACGATCTGAGCCCCGCAGAAAATCCCGGGTCTTTGTCAGTAGCAGCTCAAACGTCGGCGCAATCCTGCCGAAGGCTTGAGCGACAGGCTGGTCCCGGTGGTCGTGAGTGACGTACCACCGAGTTGCGCGGTCCAGGGCCCTGCGCATATACAATGCCACTTCTGCCGCGTACTCTCCGGGAAAATCCGGTGGGAGTGCCGACAACCTGTCCATTATCCAGGGCAGGTTGTAGGCCTCCCGCATCACGACAAAAGCCCTGGCAATTGCAGCCGCCGAAGCGTTCGTTTCTTCGATGGCACGGAAGGCGAACGTGATTCCTCCGAGGTTGATCATGTCGTTGGCCAGCACGGTGCAGATGATCTGTCGGCGCAAGGGGTGTTCATCCAGTTCGGAATCAAAGCGCTCCGACAACTGGCGCGGAAAGTAGTCATGGAGCGTTCGCCTGAACCACGGGTCGTCGGTGAGGTCGCTGGCATTGAGTTCCCTGGCCAGCTCGATTTTTGCGTGGGCGGCAAGCACGGAGAGCTCTGGCGCAGTCAGCCCCAAGCCCGACAGCAGCCGGCCGTGGAGTTGCTCTGTGCTCGGAAGCCCATCGAGGCCGCGGTCCAACTCCGTGGCGTGCTCGAGCCAGTCCATCATCCGTTCAAAGCCGGGGCTCAGTTCCAGCACGAGGTGCCGGTCATTGAAAAGCAGGACGTTCTGGTTCACGTTGTTGGCCAGGACCAATCGGGCAACTTCGCTCATCATGGAATGCAGGAAAGCTGCCCGTTCTGGCGCCGGCATCTTTCCTGCCGCGATTACGCGGTCCACCAATATCTTGATGTTGACTTCGTGATCCGAGCAGTCCACGCCGGCGGAGTTGTCCATGGCATCGGAGTTTAGAAGGACCCCCGTGAGAGCTGCCTCAATGCGTCCGCGCTGGGTGATGCCCAGATTCCCGCCCTCGGCCACTACCCGCGCCCTCAGTTCGTTGCCATTAACTCTGAGGGCATCATTGGCCTTATCGCCCACCTCCATATTGCTTTCATCGACTGCTTTTACATAGGTGCCAATGCCTCCGTTGTAGAGAAGGTCCACGGGTGCCCGGAGAATGGCCTGAATGAGGACATGAGGCGGTAGCGAAGCCGTTCCCGGCCTCAGGCCGAGCGATATCCGGACCTCGTCGGTGATTTCGATCTCCTTTGCACTTCGAGAATGGATGCCACCTCCCGGGCTGATGAGGGATGGATCGTAGTCCGCCCACGAAGAGCGGGGGAGAAGGAAGAGACGTTGGCGTTCCGCGAAGGTCCGTTCTGTGTCAGGGGATGGGTCGAGGAAGATGTGCCGATGATCAAACGCTGCCAAAAGACGGATGTGCGGCGAGAGCAGCAAAGCGTTGCCGAACACGTCACCGCTCATGTCACCGATACCCACGACCGTGAAGTCCTTGCTTTGTGGATCCATTCCCAGTTCGTTGAAATGGTGCTTCACGGATTCCCATGCACCGCGGGCCGTGATGCCCATCTGCTTGTGGTCGTATCCCACCGACCCGCCGGAAGCGAATGCATCGCCGAGCCAGAAGCCGTACTCCTGCGCCACTGCGTTTGCGGCGTCGGAAAAGGACGCTGTTCCTTTGTCCGCTGCCACAACAAGGTAGTAGTCGTCACCATCGTGCCGGACTACGCCCACTGGTGGGAGCACCTCTGTTCCGCTGGAGGTGGAGACCAAATTGTCCGTGAGGTCCAATAGACCCCTGATGAAGATTCGGTAGCATTCCAAGCCCTCGGCCAACCACGCTTCCCGGCCCGAGGCCGGGTCCGGTGGTTGCTTCGGGTAGAAACCTCCTTTGGCTCCGGCCGGGACAATAATGGAGTTCTTTGCTTCTTGTGCTTTGGCCAAGCCCAAGACCTCGGTTCGGAAATCCTCCCTCCGGTCGGACCAGCGCAGACCCCCACGGGCAAGGGCTCCGAAACGGAGGTGGACCCCTTCAACTCGTGGAGAGTACACCCAGATCTCGTATTTCGGTCGCGGTAACGGGACACTGGAGATCACTGTTGGATCCAGCTTGAAGCTCAGATGTGGCCTGTTCAGGAAGTAGTTGGTACGGAGCGTTGCTTCTACGAGTTCCATGAAAGTGCGAAAGATACGATCGGACTCGAGCGCAGGGATCTCGTCGATCGCGGTCTGCAACTCATTCTTCGCCGCCTCCGTGCCAGTGAAACGATCGGACCCGTCCAACCTTGGACCGAACTTGGCCTCAAATAGCGACAGCAGCGCGTGAGTAGCCCGCGCGTTTTCAGTCAGGGTGTCCACGATGAACTCGTAGGAGCTCGTCGTCCCCAACTGCTGGAGGTACTTTGCATAACTTCGCAGAATCGACGTCTGCCGCCAGTGAATCCCCTCCCGGATGACGAGCGCCTCGAATCGGTCTGATTCAATGTCACCCCGTACCGCAGCCGAGAACGCGTCCCCAAGCAGTTCCCTGCTTGCCTCCGGGTCAACGCCCTGCGGGTACTTGATACCGAGGTCATATAGAAACAGTGGCTGGCTGTCGCCTGGACGCAGTTCGAAGGACAGCTGGTCCAGCACTTCCAGCCCGAGGTTGTGCAGGAAAGGCAGGATCTGGGTGAGGCTCCGAGGGACAGCCAGATAAAGGCGGAGCCTGGCGTCCTCCTTTTGCGCGAGGGAGGCACCGCTTTTTTCGACGTAGACCTTCAGCGGGGGCTCCCCACTTTGACTGGCGCCTGAGCCTGAACCAAGCGACTCGATATTGAGAATGTCCCGGAGTGCAACGTCCGCCTGATAAACCGCACGATAGCTCGCTGGAAACGCGTTCGACCACAGGTCCGATATCCGCGCGGCCTTGTCCGGAGGGATGCGGTCACGAATCACGGCGTATAGTGCGTCCGACCAAGATCCCATGGCTGTGATGAGGTTCCGCTCAAGTTCGAAGGGATCAAGGGGGCCATTACTGTATGCCGGGCTATTTTGCGTGGACCTGCTTAGGGGGATTCTGAAGAAAACGCGTGCCATAGGGGACTCGGTCAGAACGGGAGTGACGTCCAGGAACTCCACTCCTAACGCCTGCCCGAGTACCTGCTCCATTCGAAGCCTTGCTGCCGTGTTGTATCGATTTCGGGGGAACAGAACCAGCGCCGACACAAATTGGCCAAAACTGTCTGGTTGGAGGAACACACGTATCGCCAGCAGCCCCTCGGCATGCAGTATCTCTCCCGCTAGCCGTGCGAGTTCGCTTGCTTCAAGATAAAAGAGTTCATTCCGGGGAAAGGATTCCAAAAGGGCCGTTACGTCCTTATGCCGGTAAGACCGGGGTGCAAGTCCAACGTATTTGGAGACGGCTTGCACCTTGTCGCGAAGTACCGGAATGGTCTGAATCGGTTGATGGGCCGCACTGGGCGTGAAAAACCCCACGAACCGCCGTTCTCCGGAGACCCTTCCGCCCTCGTCGAATGCATCGAGGCACAATTCGTCCAGATAAGATGTCCGCAGGATTGTGGACCGAATCTCAGAAGTCACAACTGTCAGAGTCTGGTGTCGACTACCTCGGTATAGTCGTTGCTCCTGCCCGGCAGTGGTCAACGATGGCGGCCTCAGCAGCCCCAGCGAGGAACCCTGCCGCTCAGTGAGCAGCTCCTGGCCACCCGCCGTCGTAAGTTCATATTCGGCGTACCCGAGAAACAAAAAATTGCCTGCCTCGAACCATCGGAGCACCTGGCTGAGTTGATCCGTTGACGGATCAACGGCCCGCCGAAAATTATCCACCGTGGCGACAGCCTCTGTGAATTTACCTTGAATGGCCGCGGAGTCGTCGGCGACAACTCGTACATCGTCCAAGACCTTTAGCAGGCGTTCCGTGAGCACGTTCGCGGCCGCACGATCGGCCAGTCTTCCGATTTCTACGGCCACCCAAGTCTCAGACCTTCCTCCGACGGAAGGCACTGATTCTTCCGGAAATCCTTCTCTGCGCCTGCCGGGGCGGATCTCCAAGAGCACGTGAGTATCAGGATCACGCAGCACGGAGAAGACCGGGTGGACAAGTAATCGGATGAATGCGTCTTCACGTGCGAGCGCCTCCGCTATGGAGTGAACCAGATAGGGCAAATCGTCGGCAACCACTGCAATGACGCTCGCGTCCGGCTCGTTGTGAATGCTGACCAAACTCTGACCCGGTCGCCGAGTGGACGCCGCCGCGAAATGGCCTGCCGCCCGGGAACGGAGGGTTTCGAGGTTGTACCCCTTTAGATCCTCGGTGGGGACTTGCGCGTAGTAGGCGGCAAAGAAAGGCTCGTCCGGCGTGATTCCGTGCGATGAGGCAATGGGCTCCGCGGGGCCTGGTTTGGGTGACATGCCTATGCGCCTCCACTGCGCCGGGGATAGTCGCAGACTGCGATTAGACTTCGCGTCGCCGCGTACATCTCATCATCGCCGTCGATTGAGGGCACGTCCAGAGAACCTGCACTTCGCCAGACGGATCCCTCAGGTGCGGAACAGCGTCGAGAGTGCGTGCAAGTGTCCATTTCAGGCATGCACCATCTGGGGGCGTCAGGGCTACACCGACGCACGTGTCCAGGCTCTCCTGGAGCCTACGCCTATTCTCCACGGAGTAGGGGACGGCAGAGGTCGGGTTCGGATGCCCTCAACATTCTCCGGCTTTTCAGGGTCGGGGACAGGCAAGCACCTGCCGGACATGAATGACCTGCATAATTACCCCACCCGACGCCTTGCGGCCGCGCTCGGCCCGGAGCCGGACCTCATCCAAACGCCGCGACTCATAGACCGTGAAACGTTGCATTAGAAGCCGGGAACCACGGCCGCAAGAACTGTAATGGCAAGCGGAGACAAGCCGGGAACCCAATATCCGGCACTACTGACCGGGTTAAGACTCCGATGAGGCTACGTCACTCGGAAATCGAACTGCCAGAATCGCCCGCGACAAGGTAACGGCTCGGTCCGCCATCTTCTCGAGTTCAACGTCGTCGCAGTCGACCGGCGTCCATCGGGTAGCGCCTTCCAGTAAAGTCACCACCACCCGGACGCGTTCCGTAGGCTCGGGCAGCCTATGTCACGGGCCGCGGGCATGTGGTCGGTGAGGCGTGCAAAGCCGGCGCGTTCACGACTGACTTCCTCGTGCGTTCTTGACTGCTATTGAAGGGCCCGTCTTGCTGGGGGCTTCATCCGTCCATGGGCGATTGACATGTACTGCGCCATGACTGGATACCCCCGACCTCGGGGTTCGGGCGCGGCGATGCCATTGGTCCTGCGAGCGACCCGGATGCAACGAATCTATTGAGCTGGAGCGCGCAGTCGTACGGGTTGGTTGAATGCGGTCGAGGTCGAGGCTCGAAGGAGTCCACAGGGTTGCATGCAATCGCTTTAGCCCTTCGCCAACCCGTCGGAGCAGGCGCGAATCGGGGGAGTGGAGGATTCGAACATATGCGCCGTTATCGGTTTTGCTTCCCTCGGTGGAGGATGTCTTTATCGCGGCCCGCTAGGGTACCGTTTTGGTACCATGGGTTTCATGGCTATGAATCTCCGAGTCCCTGAGGACCTTGATCGACGGCTGGAAAAGTTGGCTGCCGAGGAACACACGTCCAAGTCCGCACTTCTATTGCAGGGGGCCGAGTTGGTTCTGCAGCGGCACACGCGCCGGCGTGAAATTAGTGAGGGCCTTGATTTTGTGATGAGTCATGATGCTGAGCTGCTGACGCGCCTTGAGGACGCGTGACGGCTTACCTTGACATTGAGGATGCGCTTCAAGTTATTGATCGCTACGGCTTCCATATCCGCGACGTCGGCTTGTTGGCGTCGGCATTGGCTAGGCCCGCGACAACGGTCATGGGGGCTGAAGCTTATCCGGAACTAGCGATGAAGGCGGCTGCCTTACTTGAGTCGGTCGCGAGGTTCCATCCACTCCTTGATGGGAACAAGCGGACTGCTTGGACGCTCATGGTGCTGTTGTTGTGGATCAACGGCTACCGTCATGACTTCTCAACTGACGAGGGCTTCGGACTGGTCGTCGGGGTCGCCGCTGGGGACGTTGAACTACGGGACTCGGCCGCTGTGATCTCGAATCATTTGGTGCCGCGTTAACTCGGCTTTTCCCCTAAGAGGAAGTGTGGACAATGTCCACACTTTCCGTCCCGGACTGGCCCGTACAGCCGCCGGACTGGGCCGGATTCTGCATGTTTCCGAGGGATCCCAGCAATGACAAGGCCGGGAATCGCGTTCGAGTCCCACCTCGGGCACGGCATGGCCCCTCTTCGGAGGGGTCTTTTGCTTTTTAATGTGTGCGAATGTGGACACGTCCCTCTGATTGGGATCCGATGACTAAGCTCTGGCCGCAGCGATCGGTCTGTGGAGGTGTGTGCGTAGCGCGGTCAGCGTCGGGACGCTCCGCTTTTGAGTTCCCCTTGCAGCCGTGCCCTCTTGGACCGACTATTCGCACACCAGCGGCGGCGTCGGCCCGCTGCAGTATCGCAGCAAGAACATTTCACCTGAACCAAGAAACAGTCCATGACGACGCGCTCACTCAGCACAGCGTCCTCATTACGGCGGCAGATACTCGACAACAAGAGTGCGGCTATGTAACGGGGGACGGCTCGCTACCGCAGGCAGTGGCGCAAATACACCTGAAGGGCTCCGGAGCTTTCCCACTCAGCAGCGGTCATCACCTTTTTGACCTTGCTCACGTAGCCGGAGGCGGTGTCGAGGAGCTCACTTGAGAGGCCGCTAAGGTCCATTACTTCGTTGACTGCATCCAGCTGGTAGTTGGCCGCCGTTATGGCTCTCCGAAACTCTTCCCACACAGTTATGTGTGTCGGGGGTTGAAAGGGGGCAGAGGAGGGGATCCCTGGCAGTGGGCTAGGTGAGCTCTTCGAAGTCCCCGACATTCGATCGGCGTACAGCGAGCAAGTAGTGCTTTTCAGTAGCCGCCGTGCTGTGGCATCCAAGTGCTGCCTGAACGCTTGTGAGGGCGTCCTAATCAGGGAAGCCGATACAAGTTCGACCGCGTCCTTGCTGATGAAACCCATGACCTCATCTGAGACGCCCAACATTGCAGCAACTTGTTTTAGGGCCGCTGCGCGAGGCGCGGCGGCATCAACGGTTGCCTTCTCGGAAGCACTCAGTGAAGTTCCTTCCGGAGTGTCTTTCAGCATGTCGTCAATCTTCGTGGACAGGCTCTTGAACTCCGAAGGGTCCGCTGCCCTGCTCAAGAGGCTTCCGGCTTCATCTACGCTGCTCTTCAGATTTGCCAGGGCCTGAACAGGTTTGCCGCACGATGTCAGTACCAACAGCAAAGCGGCGAACAAAACCGACAGGAGACACTGTCGTCGTCCTTGCTGCCGCATACTGGCCACCTTCAGCCGCTGGATCCTGGACTCCTGTATACGCCGAGTGGGCAGCGGCGTCCAGAGGGTGGTGTGGCGCCATTGGAAGTCAGCTACAGACGCCGTTCCGCGAGGAATATGAAGGCGCTCCACGGCCTCGAAACCAATCGACAGTCCTGCCTGTGCCGGGCAGCAAACGACGGCTGACTTTTCTGTCCCGCACGGAACATAGCCCGTCCGGCACAGGACAGGCAAACCAATTAGGGAGCCGCATGTTTTACCTCCTCAATGTCCGGACAGATGCCACATGCCGGGTTGGGCGCTTATAGCCCAACCAAAGCTGCCTTGACCATGCTGGCCCAGACACTTGCCTTGGAATGGGCGCCGGACGGCATCCGCGTCAACGTCGTGTCCCCCGGCATGACTCAAACGAGGATGATCGCAAAGATGTATGAAGATCCAAAATCAAGAAAGCCAGGGAAGACATCCGACCGCTGGCATGGATCGGAGAACCAATAGACATTGCCAACGCTTAGCCCGCTGTCGGGGAAGTTTCAGTCCGGTTTTTGGACCAAGTCATCGGCAACGCGCCGAAGGTCTTGGAGCCAGCCGATTGAACGGGTAGGCGCCGCAGTGTTGGATTCAAAGTTTTCCAAGGCTGTGGCCAGATGGTTCAGTGCTTCGGATAGGTTAGCTTTGACGGCTGCGTATCCTTCTTCGGAGCGGGGGTCGGCTGAGGCCGTGGACAGTTGCTCGGCACCGGCTTTGATGATGAGTGAGGCTTCGAATTCGTTCATGTGCCACCTCGCGTCTTAAGGCCGGGAACAGGCGTTTCCCGGTGTGCCAACCGTACACCCGGAGCAGGGCTGCCGGGCTGGAGGTCTTCTCGAGGAGGAGGCTTGCCGGCCGAATCATCGCGGTCTTTTCGTGCCGAGTCCTTCCTCTTAGGCGTGTGGAGGAGGTGAGCGGTGGGGAATTCATGCCCCGGCCACGCGCGCTGCTTCCGTTGGCCTACATCTATGCTTCTTTGGCCGCCCTCCCGCTTATCCCGTCTAATAGAAGACCAAAGAGTCGCAAGTGCCCCTGTCAGCGAGGACGACGGCGGGAGTAACCTCCCGCCGTCGTGAGCCGTTCGGCTTACCGCAAACACCGCTTCGGTTTGCTGGCGAGACACTCAGCCTTCAAGCTTGGAATGCTCGCCCAGCCGGTGCCATGAACGGTTGTGGTAAACCAGAGCATCGCCGGGTTCGCCCGCGTGGACGTCACGCAGCACCCGGGACTCAAGGGCGTGAACGGCGATGATCGTGGAGGTCCCTACCTCCATGCGATCGATGACGGCGCAGCGCACCCAGGCGCGGACGTCGTCATACACCGCTTCGCCGGTTGCAAGGGCCGACCAGCGGTGCGTCTGGTCAAAGCGGTCGGCGCCGGGGGTTGCGCCAAACTTCGCCAAGTCGACGTCGTGCGCGTCCAGCAGGTGCACGACGACGGTCTCGGCGCGGGAAAGCACATCCGACGCAGAGGACAGTGCCGAGACCGAGAAGATCAGCAACGGAGGTTCCGCGCTGACCGACACCACCGACGACACCGTCAGTGCCACCGGTCCTTCGCCGGCATCGGCCGTGATGACGGCGACACCTCCGGGGTGGCCACGGAACAATGCTTTGAAGTCGTCGGCCGAGAGGGAAGACGGGAAGCTTTGAGTCGGAGCCCCGAACCAAGTGTCTGCGGGGTAGGCGTGAAACATCGTTATGACGCCTTGGGGGCGGAGCGCGCGAGTTCCTCGCGAATGATGTTGGTCCCTGCGCTGAGGGCACTCAGCTTGGCCAGTGCGACGTCCCGGGGGAACGGTGCCATGCCGCAGTTGGAGCTGGGGATGAGCTTGTCCGCATCGACGAACTTGAGGGCCTTGCGGAGGGTATCGGCGACCTCCTCCGGGGTCTCGATGGTCTCGCTTGCGACGTCGATTGCCCCAAGCATGACCTTCTTGCCGCGGAGGAGCTCGATGAGGTCCATGGGCACGTGGGAGTTCTGGCATTCCAGCGAAATGATGTCGATGCTGGAGCTCTGCAGCAGCGGGAACGATTCCTCGTACTGCCGCCACTGTGAGCCGAGCGTCGCCTTCCAGTCCGTATTGGCCTTGATGCCGTAGCCGTAGCAGATGTGCACGGCGGTCTCCGCACGCAGTCCCTCTGCCGCTCTCTCAAGTGCAGCCACGCCCCAGTCCTTGACCTCATCGAGGAAGACATTGAACGCGGGCTCGTCGAACTGGATGATGTCCACGCCGGCCGCCTCCAGTTCTTTCGCCTCCTGGTTCAGGATCGTGGCGAATTCCCAGGCGAGCTTCTCGCGGCTCTTGTAGTGGTCATCGTAGAGCGTGTCCACCATCGTCATGGGACCGGGAAGAGTCCATTTGATCGGCTGGTCCGTGGCTGCGCGGAGGAACTTTGCGTCGTCGACGAATACCGGCTTCTCGCGGCGCACCGGTCCGACGACGGTCGGCACGCTGGCGTCGTAGCGATCGCGGATGCGCACGGTCTTGCGCTGTTCAAAGTCGACCCCGCTCAAATGCTCAATGAAGGTTGTGACGAAGTGCTGGCGGGTTTGCTCGCCGTCGCTGACGATGTCGATGCCGCGCCGGCTCTGTTCGTGGAGCGCGATGCGCAGCGCATCCTGCTTGCCCTCGAGCAGCCCTTCTCCCTCCAGCTTCCACGGGGACCAAAGAGTCTCCGGCTGTGCGAGCCAGGATGGTTTAGGCAGGCTTCCGACAACGGTGGTGGGCAAAAGTGTATTCATGATTGACGATTCTCCGTGGGTCAGTTGACGAGGGCGGGGTAGTTGGCGGTCCACTGGTCCAACAGGTCCTTGTGGGGCGTGATGAAGTGCTCCTCCGTGTACTTCGCCTGCGTGACCGCGAGCTGGCTGCGCTCGACGCGGTCGTAAGCGATCTGGGTCCGCGAGAAATCCTGCTCGCCCAGGCTCGGCTGGTAGACGTGGGCGGCGGCGGAGTTCGCGTTGTAGATCTCCGGGCGGTAGATCTTCTGGAACGTCTCCATGGTGCTGATTGTGCCGATGAGCTGCAGGTTGGAGTAGTCGTTGAGCAGGTCGCCGCGGAAGTAGAAAGCGAGCGGCGCAACGCTGCCGCGGGGCATGAAGTAGCGGACCTGCAGCCCCATTTTTGCGAAGTACGCGTCCGTCAGCGAGAACTCGTCTTGCTGGTACTCGACGCCCAGGACCGGGTGAAGGTTTCCGGTCCGCCGGTACGTCTTGCTCGTGGAGACGCTGATGCAGACCACTGGCGGCTGCGGGAAGCGTTCCTGGCCTTCGGGGGAGTCGAGGAAGTGCTGGAACAGTTTGCCGTGAAGATCGCCGAAGTCCTCGGGAACGGTGGGCTTGCCCGAGTCCCCTGTGGCCGCTGGCAGTACGACGCTGAAGTCGAAGTCACGGACGTAGGAGGAGAAGTTGTTTCCCACGATGCCTTGGTGACGGACCCCGTTCAGCAAATCGAGGATCTGGATGTCGAGGACTTCGAACAGCGGGAACTGCTGACCCGTTCCATCCCCGGTGAGCTGTATCTGCACGGAGACGATCTCAAGTTCCAGGGCGTAGCGGTCCCGGTCCGGATTATCCCATTCTGCGAGATCGTTGAAGCGGCGCCGCATCATGGTCAGGGCATTGCGAAGGTTCTCCTGGCGGTGCTCGCCACGTGCCAGGTTGGCGAAGTTCGTGGTGATCCGCGAGCCTTCCGAGGGGGAGTAGTCCTCGTCGAAGCGGGTGGTCGTGATGCTGAAGGAGAAGTCGTCTGCCAGGCGCTGCCAATCCGTGGGTGATGGGCCGGGACGGCCTTTTCGAAAGGGGATGCATCCATGGTGCCGACTTTCAAGGGGTATCAAGTAACTCGTGGATACTATGCATTCATATAGACTTTTCCTATGGCCCAGATTTCGAGCGGATTGACCCTGCAGCAGCTCCGCTACTTCATTGAAGTTGCCGCTGAGGGGTCGATCTCCGCAGCTGCCGATCTTCTCTACGTAGCGCAGCCCACAATGTCCGCAGCGATGAAGGAGCTTGAGGCCCGGGTGGGCCGTGCGCTCCTGCTTCGCTCCGCGCGCGGGGTCACCCTTACCGCCGACGGGGCAGAGTTCCTCGGCTACGCCAGGCAGGTCGTCGAGCAGTTCTCCCTCCTCGAGCAGCGCTACCTTGGCAGGCCACCAACACGACGACTGCTCGGAGTCTCAACGCAGCACTACTCGTTCGCGGTGGACGCCTTCGTCCGGATGGTCAAGGCCACTGAGGTGGCCGAATACGAGTTCTCGCTCCGTGAGTCCCGCACCTGGGACATCATTGAGGATGTCCGGACGCTCCGCAGCGAGATAGGCATCCTCTATCGGAACGATTTCAACCGGAAGGTCATTGACAAGCTGCTCCGGGAATCCGGACTCGCGTTCACACCGCTTTTTCTCGCCGATCCGCACATTTTCATTTCACGAAAGCACCCGCTCGCCTCGAAGGAGCGTGTAGCTCTCGCCGATCTCTCCGGCCTGCCGCGGCTAACCTTCGATCAAGGTGCGAACAACTCTTTTTACTTCGCCGAGGAGATTCTCTCCACGCTGTCCAGTAAGCAGGAGATCCGGGTGTCCGACCGTGCCACGATCTTCAACCTCATGATCGGGCTCCACGGTTATACGATCTCGACGGGCATCATCAGCGGGGAGCTCGACCCGGAGATCGTAGCCATCCCGCTCGACGTTGACGAACGCATCGAGATCGGCTGGATCGGCCACGCCTCGATTCCGCTCACCGACCAAGCGCAGGGCTACCTCAAGGAATTGCGCGCCGTCGTCGCAGAGTTCGGCGTAGCGCTACTCGACTGAATACGGTCGAGCGGACGGGTTGTTACCCTGTCGGTGATCCTGGTCTGCAGCCGGGCCGGTTGCCGCGGTCTTCGCGACCTCGGCCAGCTCAACCTTGATGCCGGCGTCGACGAATTTCCGGACTTGTTCAGGCTCGGCACCGTCGTCCGTGACGAGGGTCCATGGGAGCGCGAGCCGGGCCCACGCGTGGAAGGGCCGGAGTCCGAGCTTGGACGAGTCGGCGAGGACGTAGACGTGGTTGCCGCGGCGGGCCATGAGTTCCTTCAAGCGGGTCTGGGCATGGTCGGCTTCGCAAATGCCGTCATCGGCCGTGACGGCGTCCGCGCCGAGGAAGACACGGTCGAAGCTCATTCGTTCCAAGGCCGCTTCAGCGAGTGGGCCCACAAAGCTTTGGCTGACACTCCGGAGGCGGCCACCGATGCAGTCCACTTCTATGCGGTCGGAATCGGCAAGTTCCTGCATGATGTTCAGGCCCGGTGTGGTGACGGACAGCTTCTCGAACTTTTGCAGTTCGTGGGCGAGGGCTCCGACGGTGGACCCGGCGTCGAGGAGGATGCTTTCACCGGGAACGATCACTGCCGCGGCCCAGCGGGCGATGGCGTGCTTCTGCTCGAATGCTTCGCCTGTTCGCTGCCGCAGCGATGCTTCGGGGTGGGCTCCCAGCGCCATAGCGCCACCGTAGGTGCGGGCCAGCCGGCCTTGGCTATTCAAGAGAGCCAGGTCGCGGCGGATGGTGGAGGCGGTCACCTCGAACCGGGCGGAGAGTTCCTCCACCGAGGCAAGGCCAGTGGTGACAGCGAGGTGGTAGATTTCCTCGCGCCGCGCGTTTGCGCTCAGCATTCCCGGTCTCCTTCCCGTGGCCGTGGTTACCATGCTAGTTCCGGCCCGGCGCAAGTACCCGCCGCACCGCCGCCCGCCCAGCCCTCAAAGACCTAGCCGGCCGGCGCGGGTCGGGTGGCCATTTCAGCCGCCTGGTGGAGCGCCTCGACCATGGACCGCGGATCGGCGATCGCCTTGCCGGCGATGTCGAACGCGGTGCCGTGGTCCACGGACGTCCGGATCACCGGCAGGCCCACAGTGATGTTCACTCCGGCTTCGATCCCCAGCACCTTCACGGGGCCGTGTCCCTGATCGTGGTACATGGCAACGACGAGGTCGTAGTCGCCGCGTCCGGCCAGGAAGAACAGTGTGTCCGCGGGCAGCGGACCTACCGCGTTGATTCCGGCTGCCTGTGCTGCTTTGACGCCGGGCTCGATCTTCTCCGCTTCCTCGCCCTGTCCGAACAGTCCGTTCTCGCCTGCGTGCGGATTGATGGCGCAGACGCCGATCTTCGGGTTGAGGATGCCCGCGCGGACCAGTGCCTCGTGTCCCCGGCGGATGGTGCGCTCCACCAGGCCAGGGTTGATCTTGCGCACGGCATCCACCAGCCCGATGTGCGTGGTCACGTGGATTACCCGGATCTTGGGAGTGGAGAGCATCATGGATACTTCTTCGGTCCCCGTGAGGTGCGCCAGCAGTTCAGTGTGCCCGGGGTAGATGTGCCCCGCCGAGTGCAGCGCCTCCTTATTCAACGGCGCCGTGCAAATGGCCTGCACCTTACCTGCCATCGCAAGCTCGCCGGCCACCCGGATGTACTCATACGCGCCGTGCCCGGCCACGGAGGAGAGCTGCCCCCACGGCAGGTCTTCGGGCAATAACGCCAGATCGATCACGTTCACCCGGCCCGGCGTGAACACCGCGTCCTCCACGTTTTCGATGCTCTGGATATCGGCCTCAATGCCCAAAACGTCCGCGGCCTGGCGAAGGCGCAGCGCGTCGCCGATCACCACTGGACGGCACTCTGCGTTGCTCTGCGGATCCAGCACGGCGGCCACCACCACCTCCGGGCCGACCCCGGCGCCGTCGCCCATTGTCACGGCTACGTAGGGCAATTTGTTTTGCTCTGCTGTGGTGCTGGCGGTCGTTGTCATTTCTGCTCCAGTTGGTTCGAAAGTCGTGCGGGGGAAGTGGTAGGCACTGGCATGGATTGGCCGCGGCGCTCCCGTATTTCGTTGTATAGCTGCAAGAGGGCAAGCTCGTCGCCGAAGCTGCCGGGTTTGGTGCCCACGAGCGTTCCGTCATCGGCGCGGGTGAGTACCGCCCCGTGTTGCACGGCCGCGATCGGCACCAATTGTTGAAGTCCGACGGCGTCCAGGACTTCCCGGGCCGTCTCACCGCCGGTGAGGATCAGGTCGGCCGTTGTTCCCCGTGCTGCTTGTGCCGCAAATGCGGACAGGGACCTGACGATGCCGGCGGCCGAGGCCGGGTCCACGATTCCTCCAGCCATGGTGACGGCTACATCTGTGCCTGCCGCAAGGGATCGCTGCAGGTCGTCAAGCTGTTTTTGATAGGCGCCGTTCATACCGGCCTGCTGCGGGTGCAGCCTCACCACGGCGAAAGTGTCCAGCCGCTCCAGTTGGGCCTGTGCTGTTGCCGAAGCAGAGCCGACGACGGCGAGCACCGGCCTGGTGCCGTGCTGCACTTCCGTGGTGGTTCCGTCTGCGTGCGATGATTGCGCGTTTTGCGCAGGTTGAGCGGCGGTATGTTGCGCAGCGAGGCGCTGCGCAAGGACGTCGGCGGTTCCGCCAGTACCCACGAGGACGATACGGCGGTTGGAGGCCTGGAAGCCAAGATGCAGCAGCGCGTCCGCCACGTCCTGCAGGTCTTGGACCGTCTCGCCGTCCACCACGATGATGGAGGGATGAACGGATTCCAGCGCGGCCGACATTTTCTGCGGCAGTAATCCTGAGCGGACCGCGGCCAGATCCAGGGCCCGCAGTGGCGTGGAATCTTCGGAACGGAGCAATGACGGAATATCAGCGGGTGGTTCAAGAACCTCGGCCTGCCACAGGTTGGTATCCGCCAAAGCAGTGCCAGCCACCAAAGGCTTTCCATTCAAAACGGAGCGGTGCAGCTGGGGGAGAGCGCCGGCAACCACGGCGTGGAAGCCTAAGACAGTCAGTGCCGCCACCTCGGCGCCGATGTTCCCGCGCCATAGAGAGTCGATCTTCTTGAAAGCAACCTTAGCCCCCAGCGCCGCAGGACAAGCGAAGGCGTCCCGTACCAGTGCTTCCGCCGTGGCACCGGGGAGCCCTCGTGAGTGCGAGTCGACGACCACAACGTCGGTGCGGGCCATCGCGAAGGGGGAACCGCCGTCGTGCGTTCCCAGCACGACCTGCGTGGAAAAGCCGTGCTGGACAAAGCAATAGCCAACCTCGGCGGCGCCGGAGAAATCGTCGGCTTGCACAAATACGGAAGCCACGTTGCTCCTTTCGTCTGTGGCGGCAGGTACCCGCCGTTCAGCGGGAGGCTTTCGAGCATTCTGGCATGGATGCGCGAACCACGCTAGTTGGTTGCGTAAAATGCGCATAGACGGCAAAGTGATCGACACAACATTCGGCGCACCCATCCGGCCGCCAGCCGGCGCGCATCCCGGAAAAGCCGTCAACGGCTGCCGGCTCCGTCTCCTCCTGAGGCGCCTGGGGCCACGGTGACGTGGGAATCTACCGTCCACACTGACACGCGTGGCCCCCGGCAGGCATCGTTAACCTTTGAGGCCGGATTGGGCGAGGCCTTCGACAAATTGGCGCTGGGCGAAGACGAAGACGATGAGAACCGGGACGGCGGTCATTGTCGCCGCTGCCATTTGCACGTTCCACATGGGTCCGCTGTACGCGTCGGTGAATCTTGTCAGTGCTTGGGGGAGCGTGAAGAGTTCCGGCGATGAGAGGTAAACGGTGGGCTCGAGATAGAGGTTCCAGACGTGGAGGAACGTGAAGATTGCGACGGCGGCAAGGGCAGATTTGGCGAGGGGCATTGCGATTTTCCACCAGATGGCTGTCCGTCCAAGTCCGTCGAGCCTGGCGGCTTCTTCCAGTTCTACGGGCAGGGCAATGAAGAACTGGCGCATGATGAAAGTTGCCAGCACGCTTGGGGCTCCGATCGCGGTGACGAGGATCAGGGGCCAGTGCGTATTGATAAGCCCCAGTGAGTTGAACATCTGGAACAGCGGAATGATGGTCACTTCGGTGGGGACGAGCATTCCAGTGAGGACGATGAGGAAGAGTACGTTTTGGCCCCGGAACCGGATTCTTGCGAAGGCGTAGCCCGCCAGCGACGAGGTGATCATCGTGGTTATCGTTACGATGGCGGCGATGTAGAGACTATTGAAGTATTGGCGCGCGAACGGCTGGAACGTAAAGGCCTGGATGTAGGCCTCGATGGTGGGTGTGTTCGGCCATATGGTGGGTGGGAAAGCCAGCAGTTCGTTGACTGTTTTGAATGACGAAATCATCATCCACCAGGTCGGCATAACGAATGGCAGGGCCATGATGGCAAGCCCGGCATATAGGGCGATGCGACTCCACCGCAGTTTCTTGCCGGCTTGCCGGAAGAGGAGACGCGGTACCGTCGGTTTAGTTCTCATGGAAGACCCATTTCTTGCGCATTTGCCACTGGACGACGGTGAGGACAAGGACAATCACGAAGAGGAGGAGTGAAAGTGTTGAACCATATCCAAAATGGTGGAATTCGAATGCCTGCTGGAACACGTAGTAGACCAAGACTGTTGTGGACAATCCTGGCCCGCCCTGAGTGAGCACGGCGATCTGGGCGAAAGCCTGCAGGGAGCCCACGATCGTGATGATGATTGTGAGCAGGAGAGTGGGCGAAATCAGGGGAAGCGTGATGCGGCGTAACAGGACCCATCGTGTCGCGCCGTCGACCTTCGCGGCCTCATATAGCTCGGAGGGAACCCCTTGGAGAGCGGCAAGGAACAGCACCATGTTGAGGCCGACGTTCTTGAAGACGTAGGTGGTGACGACGGCGGCCATTGCGGTTGGGCCGGTGCGCAGCCAGTTCGGTCCCGTGATCCCGAAAGTCTGGAGAATACCGTTGATCCCGCCGTTGTCTTGGAGCATGAAGCCCCAAACGAGGGTCCACGCCACCACTGAGACGACCACGGGGGAGAAGAAGATAGTACGGAAAACCGTAATTCCCTTGCCCTGACGGTTGAGCAGGACGGCCAGCAGAAGGGCCAGAGGGATGTTTATGCCAACGAGGCAGATCGAGAACACCGTGGTGGCCGCAAGGACGGAGGGAAGCTGTGGGTCTGCGAGGAGCTTTTCATAGTTCGCGCCTCCCACGGATTTGAAGGTTCCGGCCAGGACGTTCCACTCGTTGAAGCTGTAGTAGAAGACCAAAGCCAGGGGAAACAGCACGAAGCCAACGATGCCCAGCAGCTGCGGCGTGATGAAGGCGTAACCGGTCAGTGCATCCCGCCGCCTGGAGGTCAGGAAGGGAGCCCGCTTGGGGCCCCTCTCCCCGGCGCGGGTGGTTTCCCGCGCCGGGGAGACTTTATCGATAAGGGACATGGCTTTGGTCCTAGACAGCCAGAATCGGATCGATGGCCGTGCAAACGCTCTTCAGCACGCCGGGGACGTCGGCATTTTCCTGCCACATGGGATCAAGGGCCACCTTGATCTTGCTCGCGAGATCTGCCGAACTCGTGTGCTGGGGTTTGGGCGGCACGTTTTCCAGAGACTTGATCACTGTGTTCTGGATCTGGTCCTTGCTCAGCAGTGGGTTGGTGGCTGTCAGCGTCTCAGCATTCAGCAGCGAGGTCCGCGGCGGCGGGAAGTACTGGGCCAGCTGCCTCGAATTGTCCGGGTTGGTGAAGTAAGCCAGGAACTGCTTCGCTGCCTCGGGATTCTTGCTGTTCTGCAGCGCAGCCATTGCAGCCTGGCCGATCACGGAATAGTCGCCCTTCGGTCCGGACGGCAAAGGCAGCACGTTCCAGCCAAATTGAGCGTTCTTCAACAGCGAAGCCCGGGAAATTTGTGACACGGTTAAGGCCGATCCCCCGGCGAAGAAGTCGGGGCTGGTCCCCGGCCCGGGAAACGCCTTGCTCCCGAAGATCCCTTCGTGCAGGTACTCAAAGGCGCCGGTCATTTCGGGGGAAGCAAACGTGCATTTCTTGCCGTCCTCACTCCATGGAGAAGCACCCCAGCCCTTCCACAGCGATAGAAGCAGCAATGGTTGAGCGTAATTGAAATCGCGGATGATGATGCCGTCTTTGCCGGTCTTTTCATGGACTTGGGCACCGACCTTGGACAGGTCGTTCCAGTTCCATTTGCCCTGGGCTTTGAGTTCTGCGGAGCTGGGCAGGCCTGCGTTCTTGAGGATGTCGTCGTTGGCAAACATGACGAAGGGTGAGGTGGAGAACGGGTATGCGTAGAGCTCGCCATCCCGGGTCCAGAGTTTCGCGAAGTCAGTTTTGAGGTCGTCGTAGTTGTAGCCGGGAGTGGCCTTGAAAGTGTCAGTGAGCGGAGCCAGTGCCCCCGACTCCACGAAGTCCGGTGCGTCGCTTTCCGGAACCCAGGCCAAGTCCGGACCGTTTCCTCCAGCGATCTGGGTGGTCAACGTCTTTGTGTAGTCCGCCGAGGGGAGGGAATCGAAAGTGATGTCCTTGATTTCCGGGTGGGTCGTTTTGTATTCGTCTGCGATGGACTTGAACAGAGCGAGCTGGTTCGCGTCAGCCGTCCAAGTGGTCAAGCGCAGCGACACACTGCCGGGAGCTGCGGACGTTGGGGCTGCTGCGGGGCCGGGACCGCCGCAGGCGGAGAGCGCAAGCGACACCGCTGCCAGCAGTGTTACTCCTGTCAGCGTCTTTGCTGGTTTCATGATCGTGCTCCTCGTTTCAGTAGCCGGTGACGTCGGGCCAGTGCAGCTCGACGCCTTCCCGGGTTAGCAGGTTCTGGAATTCCTCCAGGAGGTGGGGTGTGTTGCGGACGGTGCGGGGGTCAGTGGAATTTGCGAGGCAGAAGGATGCCAGCCAACCGGCAACTTCACCGATGTTCCATTCGACGGGGTGAAGTCGGAAAGCGCCGTTGGTGATGTGGGTCGTGCCAATGTTCTTACCGGCTGGAAGGAGGTTCTCCAGACGGACGGGAATGAATGATCCGAGGGGAATTTCAAAGGGCGCCGAGGCGACGTCTACGTAGTTGTCCCCACCGGTGGAGGGATGCAAATCGATCCGGTACATCCCCACGCCCACACTGTCAGGGAAAGTGGTGGGCGCGCCGTGCCCCCGGACAGCCAGGGAGAGATCGCCTTCCACCACGGTGTACTCGGCCTTGATGCGCCGGGATTCGCGGATATAGGGCGCTTGGGCCAGCCCGTCCCGGGTTCCGGTGATGTCGCCCCGCAGACGCAGTCCTGGCCAGCCCTTCCCCCCATCGGGACGGGGTGCTTCGGTTTGGAGCCAGTAGAACATCGAATACGAGAGCTGACGTGCGGCTTCGAGGTGCTTTTCCGCACCGGGATTATCGATGATCGAACCATCGAGGTAATCGATCATGGGCCAGTTGACCAACACAAGGTCACTGTCGAAGTGCCCTTCCCGGAACAGCTTCCTGGCAAGGATGCGCCGGAAAGTCCATAGCTCACGATCGCCCGGGGGTCTCCCGCTGTTTCCCGGTCCGTGGCAGCCGATTGTTTCCAAGGGCTCGTCGTCGATGTCCGGTGTGAAAGTCCTCGTGAGCGTTTCAAGGGTCTGGGGTCGTGGTCCGGTGAGGGACAGCATTGGTGCGCCCCAGAACTCCGGCTGGTATTTGCGCCAGTACTCGTAATCGCGGGGCTTGTCGATGACGTGGTTTCCCTCGACGTGATCGATGACGAAACACCAGGACAGTGCCTGGACATTGTCAGGATCCGGCGTTTCCGGGGCGCTAGGCTCTCCCGTCTGGTGCCGGGACTCGGCGCCAACGACGTATTCAGCGCCGACGAACGGAAGCAGGTCCCCGGTTTCCGTTGCGTCCAGCACATAGTGCGCGCTGATCACGGTTTCCTCGGATGTGCCCTCGCTGCGGACAGTGACCCGCTTGATCCGGTTCCCGTCCATCTCGGCACCTACCGGCACCGCCGGCTGAATCACCGTCAGCCGGCCCGTCCCCGTAAAGGGTGAGAGCATTGCATCAATCACGGCGACAGCGACGCGCGGTTCTGCACACACGGCGCTTACAGTTCCGGCGCCCGGGTTCAGGTCTTCTCTTCCCCGGGCCTCTTCAGTCAGCGGATACCAGTTCCGGTAATAATCGCGAATCCCATTGCGGAGTTTTCGGTAGGAGGCGGTTACACCAAACTGCTCGACCCAGCGGTGCTCGTCCATCGGCACCGCCTGACTGGTGAGCTGACCACCCAGCCACGGGTACTGCTCCGTGAGGACGACGTGCCGGCCAGCCTTGAGGGCCGCAAGGGCGGCTGCGACACCGCCCAGACCGCCGCCGACAATCAGGACATCGGTTTGAACATCAGTCATTAACATTCTTTCAATCGGCGAGCCGAACGGTTCGGCTCGTAATGGTTCGTGCGCTGCGCGGATGGGCGGAGGCGCAGATTAGCGACTGGCATCCGGGCAGGGGTGATCGGCAGGGCTGGCCTTGCTCCGATTCCCGGGGTAAAGGCATGCTTCCCTGCAGCATCATTGAATGAACTCTGACGGGCTGACGGCGCGAGAATTTCTTTCGTCCAACCCTGGCGATGCTTCCTGGAGAAGCAACCGGTCGCTTACCGCCGCCCAGCAACAACATGGAGTGATCCTGAGACCGTCCAGTCGTTTGGACGTGGATTGGCCTCCGAAGGTCAAGGAACATTCCAAGACGATCTCCGGCGTCGTGGCCTTAAGAGGCGTTTCTAACCTGAATCGTAGGGCCGGCAATCCTCTCTAAGGGATTTACCTGCCATCACAACTGTGACTTTCACCCCTCTAGCCAATCATTGATGCCGCATGACATACCATGGACGAGATGAGCCAGATTGTGTCTGAGATTGATATTGAGTCCAGGCGTCTTCGCATCATCAACGCGGTTGTCGCAAGCGTTGACCAGCCGCCTGGCTCACAAGTCGGTCCCCGACTTCAGCGGCATGTTCAGATGCTTCTCATCCACTCGGGTTCAATGAAGGTGGTCATCGACGAACGTCCGCCCTACGAGGTGCACGCGGGGCACATGTGCATTCTCCTGCCAGGGCACCGTGAAGAAATTTCGTTCCCGCATAAGATGACCCGGCAAACGCTCCTGCGGGGCGACTTCCTCGGACTGACTGCCGGCATGGCAGAGTGGCTGGAGAGTGTTCCACCAGTCCGAAAGCTCTCGTCAGCGCTCACGTACCTTGCACGGGAGGCGCTGACGAGTGAACAGACGCGTTTGACGGCTCAGGGAGCCCTGGTGGACGCCCTTTCCACGGCGCTGTTATGGAGGTTCATCGCGGAGCTTGAAAATTCTCCTGCTGCCCTGCCGGAGCCAATCGAAGCGGCGCGCCTGTTCATCCATCAACTCCTCAGCGAAGAGTTGACCTTGAGTGCGATCGCCAGCGCCGCTAACGTCACGCCCGCATATCTCGTCCGACTTTTCAGGGAACACATGGGCACCACCCCCATTCACTACCTGTGGGAACGACGAGTGACGCATGGGATCGTCCTGTTGACCAGCACTGGCCTTCCGATCGGGACGGTGGCCGCAATGAGCGGTTTCAAGACGAGCTTTCACTTTGCTCGAAAGGTCAAGGAATCCACCGGAATGGCGCCCTCAGAGCTTCGCAGGTCCAACTGGGGAGAATTGTCCGCTCACAGCAGTAGTGACGCCAACCGGAGAATCTGAATGTTTTGCTTGTGGAAACCTAGGCTTCAGATGATGGCGTTCATGACGTTCCAGCCGGTCCCGACCTGAACTCTGGGAAGCCAGCCCAGTTTGCCGTTCCCGGGGTAGAGCCACAGTGTTCCCGCTGAATCACGCGCCAGAAGATCGACGTTGCCGTCGCCATTGAAGTCGCCGGGGGTAGCGATGGCTGTCATGACGTTCCAACCCCACCCAATGGCAGGGCCGTTTCCGATGGTGCCGCTTCCGCCCCAACACAGCCAGAGCGTCCCCACGGCATCCCGGCCAACGAAGTCCTGCGTGCCGTTTCCATTGATATCGCCGATTCCGCCGAGGTAATTCAGGGATTCGAAGCTGTAACCTACGTGCAATTGTCCTGCCCACCCGCCCCTGCCGTTACCCCGGTAGTGGATCAAGGAGCAGTAGCGGTTGGTACGGCCTATGATGTCCGCATTTCCATCAAGGTCAAGGTCACCGATGGGGAACATGGTATCCACAGCGCCCCACCCCCATCCGATTGCGCTGCGCGGGAGCCAGCCGCCTCGCCCGTCTCCGGGATAGAGCCACAGCGTGTCACTGCTGTCGCGGGCCAGAAGGTCATCCCTGCCGTCCCCGGTGAAGTCACCGGGCGCCGCGATTTCGGTCATCACATTCCAGCCTTGACCAACCTGGGCTCGGCTTAACCACCCTCCGCTGCCATTTCCGGGGTACAGCCAAAGTTTTCCCTCGGTGTCGCGCGCCAGCACGTCAGGCTTGCCGTCGCTGTTGTAGTCGCCACGTATGTCTTTTGGGTCGATCGTGATGGTGACAATCGGAGTTATCGCGTCGGGGCTGATGCCGTTCGTAGCTGATACACGAAAACTGTAGACGCCCGCGGCCGTCGGTATGCCGCTGAGTGCGCCGTTAACCAGTGTCACGCCCGGGGGTAGCGATCCGGAGGCAACCTGGATTTTCGGGGTGAGGGATCCAGAAAAATCAAAGCTGCCTGTGTAGAGCGATCCGACACGCCCCTTCGGGGGTATCGGCGGACTGATGAGCTGCGGCGCTTTGTCGGTTCCGTCGATGACGGTGGCGCTGTATCCATTAGTCGCGTAGAGCCTGTTGGTCTTCTCATTAATGGCCAGTTCGTGGAAGCTGGTCGACATCGTCCTCACGAGATCGGAAGTCAAAGCGGTAGGTTTGTAGACACTGATCCCGTCTGACGATGCAACGTACACCTTGTTGGTAGTTGAATTCACCGCAATGTCCCTGGCAGTGTCTTTGGATGGGAAGCTCTTCTGTGCCTCGGTTATTCCATCGACCTGAACCAGCGATTGGCTGTTTGGGTGAAGGGCAAAGATTGTATTGGTTTTTCGTTTGGAGAAGTTGGCGGCCGAGAAGCACACGTCTAAATCCGAGCTGTTGTTGCAGGGGGCAGAGTTGATACTGCAGCGCTATGCCCGGCAGCGGGAGATCTGTGAGGATTTGGATTTCGTCATGAGTCACGACGCTGAACTGCTGACCCGCCTTGAGGGCGCGTGAGCATAGATCTGGATAGCGCGGGCACGGCGTGACGTCTACATAGGGGGCTGCTGAACGCCCGGCGTCAGTGCCCTTCGAGCCGCTTTTCCAGGCGCTTTGCGGGCGCTGGCCAGGGACTGTTTGGTGAGCTTGGTGACGTCCTTGGCCCGCGCTGCTTCCAGAATGGCGGGTTGCGGCGTCCAAAGGCTTTCATCGTTGTGATCGATGGCTTCGGTGGCGCCGATGACCTTGTAGGGGCGGCACTGGAGCTAGAGGTTCTCAATAACTTCCACGAGGACGGGATTTCCACCTGCTGTATAGAGGGTTCGGAGCAATACCTCGTCCTCGTCCAAGGCGTCCCAGACCCTGCGCTCTGCCACTGCTTAGCTGGGAACAATGTTCACGTCGTAAATAAAGGGATCCTGGGCGCGCCTTTGCGCCAGCATGGCCTGGATGAACGACGCCCCGTCTTCAGCAGTGCAGTCATCTACAAGCAGCACCTCAAAATGCGGGCGCCCAACGGTGGACGGGTGTTCAACCGATGCGGAAGCTGGTGCCGGCGCTGGGTCTTGGCGTCGCCGTCGTCGTTTGATGGCGGCGAGTGCTTCACCCAACCCGGCATAGTCCCGTTCATCGGCGAGTAGCCGCAATCCATCGATGGGGCCATACCGGGATGCGCCCAGTAGCCTTCCACTGTCTGGAGTTGGTCCAAGACCCTGACAATGTCCGAGGCCAGGTGCTCGCCGGCGTCGGCTGATAGCTCGTGACCCATCTTTTCAACGGTGTAGGTCAGGTACTCCCACAGGTCCTCTCGGATTCTCCAGACATTGGTGTGGGCGGCAGTTTCGTTGCCGTCTTGGATGGAGTACAGTTCGGGGGCGGCCGGATTCAATGTATTTCCTCTGCTGGATGGGGAATCCCGGGCATCGTCATTGCTGCCCGGGGCGATAGGAAAGCACCCGCGCCTATGGTGGCGCGGGTGCTTGGTTGACGATTCAGTTCAGGAGGCCGGCGAGGGCGTCTGCCAGGGCCTGTGCCCCGGTTTCCGCGTCTTCGTCCACCACGTGTTCTTCGGGGGAGTGGGAGACGCCGCTGGGGTTGCGCACAAACACCATGGCGGTAGGGACAAACGGGGACAGCACGCCCGCGTCGTGACCGGCCCCTGTGTCGAGGATGGGGGCGCCGGGAAGGGAGCGCTGCAGTTGTGCTTGCAGGCCACCATCGAAGTGGACGGTGGGGCTCAGTGATTCTTCGGTCAGGGTCACGGTGCAGCCTTCTTCGGCGGCGATGTACCGGGCTTGCTGGTGGATGGTCTCTACCACCGCGGCGGTGACAGCGTCGTCGGGGTGCCGGACGTCGAGCCAGAAGTCCACGCGGGAGGCGATGACGTTGGTGCCGCCGGGTACGGGTTGGAGCCTGCCGACGGTTGCCCTTGCGTGGGGTTGTTCGCGGGCGGTGTCGCGGATGGCCACCACGGTGCGGGAGGCGGCAACCATGGGGTCGTGCCGGTCTGCCATGAGGGTGGTGCCGGCGTGGTTGCCCTGGCCGTTGATGCTCAGCCGCCAGCGGCCGTGGCCGAGGATGGAGGAGGCGATGGCGATGGGCTGGTTCAGGTCGATCAAGCCGCGGCCTTGCTCGACGTGCAGTTCCACGAACGCGCCGATCTGGCCCAGCAGTTTCTCGTCCTTGCCCACAATGCGCGGGTCCAGGCCGTTGGCGCGGGCTACGTCGGCGAAGGTATTGCCGTCGGGGTCGCGGAGGTTGCGGGCTCTGTCGGGGTCGATGGCACCGGTCATCAGGCGGGAGCCGAGGCACGCGACACCGAAGCGGGAGCCTTCTTCTTCAGGGAAAACCACGACGGCGAGTGGCCGGGTTGGGTTGGTCCCGCGCGCCTTAAGGATGTCCACGGCCACCAGCGCGGAGGCGACGCCGAGGGGTCCGTCGAAGGGGCCACCGCCGGGGACGGAGTCGAGGTGGCTTCCGGTGACCAGGGCATTGGCTCGGTTCCAGCCCGGAGTGTCCCACCAGGCCCAGATGGCGCCGTTGCGGTCGGTTTCCACGGCCAGGCCACGCTGGGTGGCTTGGTCGATAAACCAGCTTCGGAGGTCCAGTTCAGCGGTGGAGTACACGGGGCGTGTGTAGCCGCCGCGGATCGGGTCGGTGCCCAAGGCGGCGATGTCGGACATCAGTCCGGTCACCGTTGCCGGCGTCGTGCTGGTCTGGTTGGTGAGGCTGCCGGTGTTTGGCATTAGTGCGCTCCTGCTGCCGTTGCCTGGGGGGCGAGGCGGAACTGCTCCGGGACGGTTCCGCTGCCGGTGGCGAGGTCGGCACCCAACTGCCCGATGAGCGGGGCGAACTTAGCGCCATGGCCGGAGCAGGGAGAGAGGACTGTGATGCCGCCGGCGCGGTCAATGATGAAGTCCTCGGTGGGGGTGTTCGTGAAGAGGCAGGTGGTCTCGGCGTAGGGTTCAGGCACGAGGCCCGGGAGGTACTTTTCCACGTAGTCAATGACACGGCGGCGGTTGGCGGGGTCGATCAGCCCGTCCTGGTCAGCAGCCGAGGGCAGGATCTTGCCGCCGTTGTACTCGGCCACTTTCTGGCCGCGGAACCCGGCGTCGCGGCCCCCCGGCAACCCATAGGCCTGCCAGCCTTCACGCTTGTGGATGAACGTCGGCCACGTCTCGATTGCCGCTTGGTCGGCGTAGGGGAAGTGGTAGGCCTGTTCCTGCCGGACCTCGATGCGGGGCATGCCCGCCAGGAAGCCGGCGGGCAGGGACAGGGAACCGAGGAGCTGGGGGAGCCAGCCGCCGGCAGCGACAACGACATTGGCGGCCTTGAACGCACGGGCGTCCTCTGAAGTCAGAATGTAGTCACCGGCGGTTCCCTTGATGGAAGCGACGGCCCAGTTGGTGTGCAGTGCCGCGCCGTGGGTCACCGCTTGGTCCACCATCGCCGCGACGGACTCATACGCGTCGATGACGCCGGCTCCGGGGTGCCACAGAACGTCGGTGTCGAAGGCGATCTGGCCCCACCGGTCCTGGGCTTCCTTTGCGGTGACGAGTTCGTGCTCGATCCCATGAGTGGACAGGGCCGCTGCGAGACGCTCAGGCTGGCGGACGGCGCCGTAATCCACGGCTCCGGTCGGGGTGATGAGCTGCTTGCCGGACAGGCGGGCGAGTTCGTCCCAGCCGGCCTTCGCTTCCAAGACCAAGCCGGTGTAGAAGGCGTCCGGATAGGCGTAGCGGAAAATCCGGGCAGAACCGTGGGAGCTTCCGGCGTCATTTGCCGGGGTAGTGCGTTCCAGCAGGGCTACATCATGGCCGCGGGCGGCCAGTTGCCAGGCGGTGGCTGCGCCGGAGAGCCCGGCTCCGACAACGACGTATTCGAACGATTCCATGGGTGGTGCTCCTCTGGAGGGTTGGTTTTTGCTGCGGGTTTGTTCGCTGAATCCAGTTACTCACCCGCGAATGGTCTGCGTCCAATATCATTTATGAACAGATTGTTAATGCTCGTCGAAAGAATCGTCATGGAACTCAGGCAGCTGCGGTATTTCCTCGTCGTCGCGGACGAACTTCACTTTGGCCGGGCTGCCGAGCGGTTGCACCTGACCCAGCCACCCTTGACGGTAGCGATCCGCAGGCTGGAGAAAGAACTTGGCGTCCAGCTGTTTGACCGCACCACCCGGAAGGTCACGCTGACCGCGGCAGGGGAAGCCTTCAAGGGCCGGATCCGAGGCGCGGTGACTGAACTCGACGAGGCCGCAGGCGACGTCGCCAGTGTGGCCGCCGGGCTCAGCGGCCGGCTGCGGGTGGGGTTCGTCAGTTCCGCCAGCTACACCACCATCCCCGAAGCCATCGGCGCTTTCCGGAAACGCCGGCCCCGGGTGGAGTTGGTCCTGAGCCCGCTCACCAGCGGGGAACAGATCGAACAACTGCTCGACGGCGAACTGGACCTTGGCCTCGTTCGCGACCCGGGCGACGTGCCCGGCTTGACCATGGAGTTGGTCGCTGCCGAGGACCTCGTTGCCGTCCTGCCCGAAGCCCACCCCTTGGCAACACGTACCGAAATCCGCCCGCAGGACCTGAAAGGAGAGCCGATGATCCTTTTTCCCTACCGGCTCATGCCGGGCTTCGTCGCCCGCGTCCTGGGTCTGTTCGACCAAGTGGGAACGCCTCCGCGGGTAGTGCAGCAGGCCATCCACCAGGAAACAGTCCTCGGCTTGGTCGCGGCCGGACTCGGACTTTCGATCCTGCCCTCATCCGTCCGCCGCTTCCAGATGCCCGGCCTCATGACCAGGCCCATCACGGGACACCCGCAGACCGCCCTCTACACTGTACGGGGCGGCAGCCCATCACCCGCCGCATACGAATTCCTTGCCTGCCTGCGGGGGCCTGATCGCGGCTAAGTCCGCGAAAGTTATCCAGCAGGCGTCATAAAAAACTTGCCTAGGATTCAGCCTACGTGCGCGGAACCCGACCAGCACAGGCCAAAAAGACTTTCACATCATTCCGGCGGCGCGCTCCGCGCCGCCGGAATTACGACCATTTGACCGGCATCATTGACGAGACGGTGTGCAAGGGAGAACACGTGGGGAACACCCGACTTGGTGCAGACACACGGATCCTCATCATCGGCGCAGGAGTAGTCGGCGCCGCCTTGGCGGACGACCTGACCCGGCACGGCATGAACTCCGTGACAGTCGTTGACCAAGGACCCCTGTACGAAACGGGCGGCTCTTCGTCGCACGCTCCGGGATTTGCTTTCCAGACCACAGGATCGTCGGTCATGACGGAACTCGCCCGTCGCACCTCGGACAAACTGGATGGCCTTGAGCTCGATGGGGAATGGATCCTCAAACGCGTCGGCGGCCTCGAATTGGCATGCGATGACGAGCGCATGGAGTACCTGCACCGCCGCCATAACCTTGCACAGTCCTGGGGGCGTACCCTCCCGCATGGTCACCCCCGGGGAATGTAGTGAGCTGTTCCCGGCGTTGGATCCCAGCTCGATCATGGCGGCCTCCACACTCCGACGGACGGCGTCGTAAAGGCCGTTCGGGCAGTGGAATGGCAGGCCCGTCGCGCGATCGAAAACGGCGCGCTGTTCTATGGACACACCGAAGTGACGGGCTTCCGGACCGAGGCCGGCCGCGTCAGCGGGGTGGACGTACGCACCACTCCTCCCGTCCCCGGCAACCAATCGAAGGGACATTTGCTCCCCGAGGGCACCGACTTCACCGCAGCCGACATCGTCGTGGTCTGTGCCGGGTTGTGGGGGCCGGGCTTGGGCAAGCAGGGGCACGCCTTTCCTGGGCGGCCATGCTGTTCCTTCGTAGCCATCTCAGTCCCGACCATCTCAAATCGCAGATCTTCACTGTCGGCGCCGGCCTCCGCACCACGGCAACTGCCGCCGGTGCGGCCCTTGCCGCCTCGGCTTCCGGCCTCGGGGGTGCGCTGACAGTGGGGTTGATAGGCGTTATTTGGGTCCTGTCGGCCGCCTGGATGACCGCGTTTCCACGGAGCGCGGCAGGTTCTTGAACGACGTTCGAGGGTGTGATTGCTAGCGAACGGCGTTGGAGTCCTCGGAGATCAGGCCCGAAAAGTTCATTTCTGCCAGATCATTTTGGGTGAAGAAGGAAACGATCCGTGACTGGAACAAATGGACATGGCGCGTGGCGACGTCTTCCGCTGCCTTCAGGTCACGGGCTTCTACTGCTTTGAGGTAGTCCCAGTGATCGGCGCACACGTTGCGGTAGTGGTCCGCCAAATGTGCTGAGGGTTCCCCTTCCCCCCTGAAACTCATGTAGGCGAGCCGCTGGGAGTGGGTATAGATCTGCTCAGAGAGCCCGGTGACGTAGCGGTTGCCGCCTAAACGGCTTTCCAAAGTATGAAGCTCGGCGTTCCGTCTTGCGATCAATGCCGGGTCGCCGATATGGACCGCATTGTCGACTGCCTCCGTCGCCTCCCTGAGTAGCCCAAGGCCGGCTTGATCAATGCGGGCGATCAGCAGGTGTGTTGATGCGCGGGCCACCATCATCTGTGCTTCCAGCATCTCCCTGCATGCGGTGAGATCGATGTTGCTGACGTGGTACCCGCCACGCTCGCCTGAGTCGATGAGACCTTCGATCGCAAGTTGTGCCAACGCTTCCCGCACCGGCGTCCGACTGGCTCCGATTTCGGCAGCCAGCGTTTGTTCGTCAACCTTGCTTCCTGGAGCCAGGACCATGGTAAGGATCTGCTCGCGCAGCAATTCGTAGGCGCCGTCACGGGCACTTCTATCGCGCTTGCCCACGGTTTTCCCCTTTGGTTCGGTATGCGTCGCTCCTAGTATTCCACTTGAATTCAAAAAAGTGGGCCAAACCACTGGCCATGGAGATCCGTGCCACATACGATGTATTCGAGTCGAATACAAAGACCAAACCAATAGGAGGTGTTCCCTTGGGAAACGACAATGGCGTTGAAGAGTCCTCGGCGCTTCGGAGCAATCGGCGCAAGGCAATAGGGGCGGCAGGCATCGGGTGGGGATTGGACGGGTTCACCTGGACGATGTACGGGTTTGCCTTGACCGCAGCCCTTCCGGCTCTTGGAATTACGGCCGGGATGTCCGGATGGATCACTGCAGTGAGCATCGTTGCCTCTGCCTTGGGCGGATTGATTTTTGGCAACCTTGCAGACAGGTATGGGCGGGTGCGCGTGCTCTGCTGGGTGATTGTCGGTTACAGCGTGTTCACTGCGCTGACGGCCACTTCACAGGATGGAGTCCAGTTCATGATCTGGCGCATCCTTGAGGGATTGACCTTCGGCGGGGAATGGGCAGTTGGTGCAGCCCTTGTCGCGGAGTATGCCCGTCCTGAACGCCGGGGGCGCGCGTTGGCGTTCGTGCAGAGCTGCTACGCAATCGGTTGGGCACTGTCGACTGTCGGGTACCTCGTGATCTTCTCGGTCGCACCGGCCGAGCTGGCGTGGAGGTTCTTGTTCCTTGTCGGCATCTTGCCTGCCCTCTTCGCGTTTGTGATTCGCCGTACCACCCACGATGCCGTACCGGTGACAGCGAAGACTGTCCAGGAACGCCCAAGGGTGTCCGAACTCTTCGCCCCCGGACAGGTCAAGCTGACGGTATTCGCAACACTATTGGGTGTTGGAGTGCAGGCCATCTACTACTCGGTCTTTATCTTCCTGCCCACCTATCTGCGGGATGAACGGGGACTGAGCGTTGTGGGTACGGCCACGTACACCTGGATTGCCATTGTTGGCTCGTTCCTTGGCTACCTCGCCTCCGGCGTGCTGCTGGACTGGTGGGGCCGGCGTCCCACCTTCCTGTTCTTCTTCCTGGGCTCGGCGGGCAGTGTCGCAATCTTTGTGCTGACGCCCTTGGCCGGCCCCGAAATCGGGGTCCCCGTCATCTTCTTGCTGGGCTTTTTTGCCTCTGGCCAGGCAGGCGGGACCGGAGCATACCTTTCGGAACTTTTCCCAACCCGTATCCGGGCTACCGGGCAGGCATTCTCCTACAACCTGGGTCGGGCCTTGGCTGCCTTCGGCCCCCTGACCGTCGGTATTGCCGCGGCATCCATTGGCTGGGGCAACGCCATCTTGCTGATCGCTTCCTGCGGTGTGGTCATCGGGTGCATTGCCTTGGCGGTATTGCCCGAAACCAAAAACCGAAAGCTCGTAAATCTCGATAACGAAAAAACGCCGCACACCGTTCGCGGCTAGGAAAGGCAAGACACAGTCATGACGACAGGTTTACAGTCGGATCTCCAGGTCGCGGTCGACACGGGAGGAACTTTCACCGACGTAGCGGTGCGCAGGAGCGACGGGTCCCTCTTCGTGTGGAAAGTGCCCTCCACGCCGGATTCCCCGGACGAGGCAGTGGTTCACGGAATCACCAGCGCGATCCAGGAGATACACGCCGACGAATCCTCAATCACGCGCTTTGTGCACGGAACAACAGTCGCAACCAACACCGTCATCACGCGCACCGGCGCAAAGGTGGGGCTGGTGACAACACGCGGATTCCGGGACCTGCTGGCCATCGGGCATCAATCACGTCCGCTCCTTTACGATCAGCATGTACACCGGGCAACATCGTTGGTCCCCACAGAGTTCATTGCCGAGGTTGACGAACGCATTGACTTCACGGGCGCGATCCTGTCCCCGCTCAAGGAAGAGGATCTGCGCGCTGCAGCAGACAAATTGAAGGCTGCGGACTTGGATGTCGTGGTCGTCTCCTTCCTGAGTTCCTACGTCAATTCCGAGCACGAGCAACGTGCGGTGCAATTCCTGCTGGACGCAAAGGCGGCGCCCGCGATTTTTGCAGCATCGGCCGTTTCCGCGGAAATCCGTGAGTATGAACGAACCTCAACCGCCGTCATCAATGGATACGTGCAACCTAAAATTTCCGGGTACGTCAAGCGACTGGAGAAGAGCGTCGCCGCTGCCGGGGTTCCCGCGAAGATGTGGATCATGCAGTCCAACGGAGGATTGCTCAGTCCGCAAACAGCGGCAGAACACAGCGCGCGTACCGTGCTATCAGGACTTGCAGGCGGTGTGGTGGGGGCGGCCAACTGGGCCCGACAGCTCGGTCTTGACCGTGTGGTGAGCTTCGATATCGGAGGGACCAGCACTGATATTGCTCTGATCCGGGACGGCAAACCCGACGAGACTTTCGCTGGCGAAATTGATTCGATGCCCTTGCGGTTGCCCTCGGTGGACGTCCATACCATTGGCGCCGGCGGCGGTTCGATCGCCTGGCTGGATTCCGGCGGGGGACTGCGCGTAGGTCCGCAGAGTGCAGGCGCTGTTCCCGGCCCCATATGCTACAGCCGCGGTGGCACCGAACTAACGGTTACTGACGCCCACGTAGTGCTCGGCAGGCTTGGTACCTCCTTGCTCGGAGGACGGTTCGCCATGGATATCGAGGCGGCTCGGAAACGGATGGAGTCCTGGGGAGAGGCGGTTGGCCTGAGCGCCGAAGATACGGCGGAAGGCATCATCCGCGTCATCAATACCACGATGGCACGCGGTGTGCGCAAGGTGAGCGTTGAACGGGGAGTTGACGTCCGTTCCTGTCACCTCATGGCATTCGGAGGTGCAGGCCCACTGCACGGTACTGACCTGCTGCGTGAACTGGGCATGACATCGGCCGTCATTCCGCCGATCGCCGGGATTGCCTCGGCCGTGGGCATGCTGGATGCTCCCGAAAGACACGATTACTCCGTTGCTGTCCATCTTGACGAATCCGATTCAATGGACTCGGTCGATAGAGCCTTCTCGAAACTCGAGGAACAGGCCCTCTCCGTATCCCCTCAGGCGGATTGCCGACGTTGGGTTGACGCCCGCTACGTAGGGCAGAGCTACGAATTGACCATCCCGTACGTCGGGGACTGGGCCGGACAACGCGCTGCCTTCGACCACGCTCACGCCGAGCGTTACGGCTTCAGTGACGTCGGGGCGGCAGTGGAACTCGTGGTGGCCCGTGTTGTCTCCACCAATGGTGCTCCAACCCCAAGTGTTTCCGCCCAGTCATTGAACCGGGCAGCCGGCATTCCGCAGCCTGTAGAACACCGCGACGTCTACATAGACGGTGCCTGGCGTCGCACGCCGATCTATGAGCGCGCCGACTTCGGCCCAGGCGCTACGCTCGATGGCCCACTGATCATCAACCAATTCGATACCACGGTCTTCGTTCGCCCCGATCAAACATGCACGAGCGACGAGTTTGGATTCCTCCACTTGATCATGAAAGGACAGCAATGAGTATCCAGACATTGAGAGAGCTCAACGCCGTAGAACTGGAGATTGCCCGCAATCGGTTGGAGTCGATTTCCGAAGAAGTGGGCATGGGACTGATTCGAACCTCCTACTCACCGAATATCAAGGATCGCCGGGACTGCTCCGCTGGCATCTATGGGCCCGACGGGGAACTGATCTCCCAAGCTGAGCACATCCCGCTGCACTTGGGCCTTATGCCCACTCTCATCCGGCGTGCGCTGGAAGAATACGGTCGTGAGCGACTTGTACCCGGGGATGTCCTGATCACCAACAACCCGTACCTTGGCGGATCCCATCTGCCCGACATCTGCGTGATCACGCCGATCTTCCGTGCGGGGGAGGTAGTTGCCCACGTCGCCAACATGGCGCACCACGTGGACGTTGGCGGAGCAACTCCTGGGTCCATGTCCACCCATTCGACGGAGATCTTCCAGGAGGGCATCAGGATTCCGCCGATGCGCCTCTTCGCCGCCGGCACTCTGCAGGAAGAGGTACTCGCTCTTCTGCTGATGAACATGCGCACTGCGGATAAGACGCGGGGGGACCTCATGGCGCAGGTCGCTGCCAACCGTCTGGGTGAACGCCGTGTGGGTGAGCTGGTTGACGAATGGGGTGTCGAAGGGTTCCGCGACTCTTGGACCGCACTCATTGACTATTCCGAACGCCGGACACGGGCCGCCATTGCCAATCTTCCTGACGGTACGGGCCGTTTCACCGATTACCTTGAACATAATGGCGTACGTCCGGACCGGTTGCCGATCGTGGCTGAGGTGACCGTATCAGGTGATGAGATCACGGTGGATTTCTCGGAATCTGCCGATCACGCCGCAGGAGCGGTGAACTGTTCCTACGCTGTTGCCGAGGCATGCGTGGCTTATGCGGTGAAGCTGTTGGCCGATCCGACGCTGCCCTCAAACGCCGGCCTTATGGCACCCATCACCGTCAATACCCGTCCCGGCAGCCTCGTCGCTGCAGAGTTCCCGGCACCGGTCGCCAACGGCAACACCCAGACTTCGCAACGCATAGTAGATGCCGTGCTTGGCGCCTTCCATACGTTCTCTCACGGCATCGTGCCCGCAGCCTCGAGCGGCAGCATGAGCATTGTGACCATCGGCGGAATTGACCACCGCACAGGAGGCTACTTCTCTTATGTGGAGACCTACGGCGGCGGACAAGGGGCCATGCCGGACATGGATGGCGCATCGGCCGTGCATACGCACATGACCAACACCCGGAACACGCCTTGTGAAGTGATTGAACGTGAATACCCGCTGCGGGTCCTCACGTACGAAATCGCGCACGGCACCGGTGGCGCCGGGCGCTTCACCGGCGGTAACGGTTTGGTCCGCCAACTCGCCCTGACCGGCGGATCGGCCTCGGTGGTTGCGGCCACCGCGCGCGTGGCCGAAGGGCCGTGGGGGCTTGAAGGAGGTTCCGCTGGCCACCCGGCACGCGTGGTACGCCACGATGAGAATGGCTCCCATGAGCTGGAAGCAATGAGTCGTTTTGAGCTGACCGCAGGGCAGAGCATTCTCATCCAGACGGCTGGCGGTGGGGGTTACGGTCTGCCAGGCTCACCGGCCGCTTGAATGGCGGGCCACCGAAGTGGCTGCCGACGGTAACCTGTGCAGGCCGCCACAAGGCACCGTGAGGGCGCAGATTAGTCATTGATTGTAGGACGCCGGGACCCGTGCCTCCACCTGTGGTTGGGGCACGGGTTCGGTGGCGTTCGTTCCCGGGCTTTCACGGGAAATAGTGGAGAATAGGCGCAGTGACCAGTACGCGAGCCATGTTCAAAAAGCCCAAGTCCGTCCTGCGCCGCGTAGTGAATGTGTTGCTCGCCGCCGTGCTGATGCTGGCGGGGCCCGCCGTGATGATCACCAGCTATCAGCAAGTCCACGCCGACGAAGAGCTCGCCCGCACCGGCGTCCACGTCACCGGGACCATCACCTATTTCAGCGACGCCAGGAAGGCGTCGAACCGGGACATCACGGTGGAATTCGTGGCGGCCGACGGCGTGAACCGCTACGCCCATGCCCCCTTGGATCATGAGCAGCACCCGTACATTGGCGAGCAGGTTACCGTCTCCTATCGCGAACAACAACCAGATCAGGCAGTTGTGCTCGGCTATTGAAGCACCAACAAATTCCTCGGTGGCGTCGGCCTGATCCTGACGGCAGTTCTTACAACGCCTGGCGTCGTCCTGATCCCTTCGAAGGTGTGGAGGAGGCAGCGGGACAAGCCCCGCAGCGGCTCCGGGACTCGACCCTGACCAAGCCTCCCAAAGGCCTGCCGGCAACTATTTGGTTGCGGCCGCGTGTTTCGCCTTGTAGCGGTTCCGTCGTGCCCGGAGGTATAGCGCTCCGATGGCAGCAACGATGACGGGAACTGTAATGCCCAGAGGAGCAGCCCAGTCCTTGGTGACGTCGCTGACGACTTTGAGGATGCTGACGTTGACGTTGATGTTGCGTGTGTAGGTTTCAACTTCGAATTCGCCGTCGACGTTCGGAATGGGGGCGATCAGCCGGAGGGTCAGCGTTTGCGTGCCGGGTTTGTTGGGTGTGATGTACCAGCCCCATTCGCCAACCTCGTCGCTTGGCAAGGCGATAACGCCTGAGGAATCGCCACGCCGTTCGATGTCGAAGCCTTCACCGGTGAGGTCGGCGCGCATGAGGGCGCAGATCCGCGGGTGTTCGGTGGCTACCGGACTGCCGCTGGGGAAGCCTGTGGCCGGGTTCTCTTCCGCGCCGTGCAGGGCGACCCGAAGGATGAATTCTTCGCGGCTCCCCAGTTCCATGGCTGCCGGAGGTGAGTAGGCAACTGTGCCCTTGAGGCATTTCTCCAGATATTCCTGGACATCACTTCCGGGCTCTGCGGAGGACGTTGCCGTGGGGTCCGGCGTCCCGGTGTCGCTGGGGACGGGGCTGCCGGAATTGCTGCCGCTGGCTGTTGGAGTCGTGGAAGGAACAACAGGGGTTCCTGTTGGCTTTGGCGTGCCGGTTTCTGTTGGCGGCGGTTGTGCCTGCTTTATCTGGAGCTCGATGGCTTGTGACTCGCCCTGGGCGTTCGTGATTCGGGCGGTGTAGGCTCCGGGGGCCGGATAGGTGTGGTTCGTGCCGGCGCCGCAGGGGAATGTGATGGGGGCCGTTCCGTCTCCGGCGTCAAATGAGCAAACCGCCGACGGCGGATACGTCACCTTTGGTTTGAAGGTGCATGACGACGTGTTGCACGCGGCCGAGTAACTCACTGACAGCACCCCCGCATTCGTCGGTGCGGGTTTGTCTGGGCCGAAATCCGGACCCACTCCTCCCAGGGCGGACGCCAAGCCAAGCAGCAATGCGCCGGCCCCCCGACTCCAGCGACTTATTCCGCTCCGGCGCTTCGGCAAGTAGAGCATGGCATACCGAACCCATTGAGTATCCGCGACGATGCACGTCCTTTAGGGGCAGTTTGCGCCCTCACGTGGCCGGATTCAACCATCGATTTTATTGTGGGATGAAGTGGGAGAACGCCATCAGCGGGGGCTTTCCAGAGCGCCGGTGATGCCGCAATTCCCGGGATAAGATCCAGCACCCGGAGCGCGGCCCGGACGAAGTCATTCCCGCTCCGGCCTGAACCAACGTGGTCAGTGCGTGTTGGCGGGGCCGAATGTTGCACCGGCGTCGGTGGACACCACGACCTCATCAACGGTGGCCACCCACAGGGACGGACTCCCGCCGGATCCGTTTCCTGCCGCGATGGCCTGGACCTCGGATGCGACGCGGCCTTTCCTGGTCCAGGTAACACCGGCGTCGGCGGAGTGGTACGTGGTCCCGTCCGGAGCCACGCCGAAGGCTTCGGTGGGGTCCGCGAACGCGGCGAACTGGATCACTGGTCCGTCGGGGACCGCTTTCCAGGTCTTCCCGCCGTCGGTGGAGCGCTGGATCCCGTTCTCTGTGGTGGCCAGCACCGTGTCAGAGTCGGCATGTCCGGCCAGGACGGCAGGGGCGAAACCGGCAGCAGCGACCTCCCAGGCTTTCCCGTCAGCACTTCCGCGCAACTGGCCGTCGTAGCCGACAATTCCGGACTTGGTGACTGTCAGGGCGTGGAAGTCTGATTCGCCTTGCCGGGAGAGCGGTTCCCAAGTCTTCCCGCCGTCGGTGGATTTCATCAATCCCAGCGGGTCGGGCAAGGACGATCCGGGCCCGGGATGGCCGGAGGTGTAGAAGACGTTACCGGCGCCAACGGTGAAACCCATGAGGTCGTTCGTGTCACCGATCTTGGTCGCGGGGGTAACAGTAACGTCAAACAAACCCTCGTGGGTGGCGAGCAGGACCTGGCCGGACTCACTGTTGACGGCCAGCGCGTGCACGTGGTTGCCGGGCAGCGCGTTGTCCGTCATCCCATGTGAAGACTCTGCAGGGCCGGAAGACGGAGAGGGCTGGGTGCAGGCAGCCATGGCAGGAAGGAAGGCGAGGAGTGCGGCGACTCCTGCGGCCCGGTATAACGACGGTTTGGCTAAAGGCATGGGAAGCTCCAGGGCTCGATGGCGGGGATGAGTCAAAGACGAAGGGAGTGCCGGCCCTTCCAAGGCCGGCACTCCGCTTGCTGCTAAAGGACGGCGCCGGCCGCTAGAGGCCGGCCAGCAGTTGCTCCATCTCCTTGATCTCTGCCTCCTGCGCGGTGATGATCTCCTTGGCCAACTTCACGGCATCGGTGTTCTTGCCGTCGCGGGTTTCCGTCTCCGCCATCGCCACGGCACCGCGGTGGTGGGCAATCATCTGCGACAGGAACAGTTTGGCAGCCTCGGTACCCTGGGCTGCGTCGAGTTTGGCCATGTCATCGTCACTCATCATGCCGTCCATGCTGTGGCCCGAGGGCATCATCGTGGACTCGTTCCAGCCTTTCAACCAACCGGTCATTGTCTCGATTTCCGGGCCTTGGGCATCCTTGATACGGGTTGCCAACGCGCTCACCTGGGCAGGGATGTCCTGCTTGGCGAGGATCATCCCGCTCATCTCCACGGCTTGGGCATGGTGGGGGATCATTGCCTGCGCGAACATCGCGTCGGCCGCGTTATGGTCCCCCGCGCTCGCGGGCGCAGATGGCGCGGGGGCGCTGGAGGAGCCCATATTTCCGTGGTCCATCCCGGGCATGGACGTCCCCGACGAACCGGGGGTTCCGGTGCTGCATCCTGCGAGTGCCAGGGAAGCGACAAGGGCAACAGCGGAGAGGGGCAAAAGCTTTTTGGTTTTCACAGAACAGTCCTTCAAACGGGTACTCGTGAACGCCAAGGCGCTCACGGCAAAGCGGGATATGTGAATGCCGGACCGGAAGCCCGGGCGCCGCCGAGGGGGCGGCGCAAGACAGAGTGCCCCCCCGGGTAGGCGGGGCGCAGGCCGGTGCCTATGTTCTGCTGATCGACAGTTCGCCCGGGGAAGGACTTCCGGGCAGGTAGGACCATAGCGTGCTGGAACCTGTAGCGACAGGCCGGAATGAAGACGGCACTGTAGTGGAGGTGTCCGGCAGCGGGGCTGCCAGGACGCCGGTTGCGGTTGAGGGGACACAGAAGACGCCCATCGCATGCTCCGTGGAGCAGTTCCCCGAGCAGGCGCATTGTGCCGGTCCACCCGCGGCCGGACCCACGGCCGGACCGGCGTCGGCCTCCGCATCAGTGGTGCCGGCCCCACCGCGGTGGTGGTCGTGGGCGGCGGTGCCATGGTCCACCGTTTCAACGGATATGACCGTTGTTGTTGCTGCGGTGGTCATGGGGTGTTGGGTGTGCAGACCGGTCATGACGTGCATCCCCAATACGCCGGCGATCAATGCCATGACTGTCACCAGCAGCCCGATGCTAAGGAAGGTCCCGGTCATGGTCCGGCGTGCCTGCATGACTGTCTCCTTCCTTTCGTGCGGGTTGCTTGGCTTCTTGTGCTTCCAGCCTATCGGCCCCCGGCGCCGCCCCGATCCGTGGGGTGGGACGCCCGGTGCGTGGTTGGTTTAACGAACCTGGGAGGGGTTCAGTTTCACCCTTCGGAGAAGCTGAGCGTTCAGGGCCACGACGATCGTGGACGCAGACATGAGTACTGCCCCGGCTGCCGGGGACAACACGACCCCCGCGAAGGCCAGGACGCCGGCAGCCAATGGCACGGCGATGATGTTGTAACCGGTGGCCCAGATGAGGTTCTGCCACATCTTGGTATAGCTGGCCCGGGACAGATCAACCATGGACAGCACGGCGCGGGGATCGTTGCCGGCCAGGATGACTCCGGCCGATTCCATGGCGACGTCGGTGCCGGCGCCGATGGCGATGCCGACTTCGGCCCGGGCCAGGGCGGGGGAGTCGTTCACCCCGTCACCGACCATCGCAACTTTCAGCCCGCGGGCCTGCAGTTGCGCGACCTTCTTGTCCTTGTCGGCCGGGAGGACCTCGGCGAAGACCTCGTCGATGCCAAGCTCGGCCCCCACAGCATCCGCAACCTGGCGGGCGTCACCGGTGATCAGAGCCACCTTGATGCCCCGGGCCTGCAGGGCCTTCACTGCCTGCCGTGACTCCGGACGGATCGCATCTTCCAGGCTCACCGCTCCGAGGATCCGGTCACCGTCTACGACGTGCAGCACCGCAGCGCCACGTCCGGCCCATTGCCTGGTGGTGGCGGCCATGGCGTCGGTTTCGGTCAGGTCGAGTTCGCGGAGCAGGGCCGGCCCGCCGACCTGCACTGTCCGGCCATCGATCATCGCCCTCACTCCGCGGCCGGTCATTGAGGAAAATCCGGTCGCGGTTGGCAGGTCCAGGCCTTGGTGGTGCGCGGCGCGGACGATGGCCCGGGCGACGGGGTGTTCACTGTCGGATTCCACGGCTGCGGCCACTGCCAGCAGCTCCCGGGGCGTGGTGCCGTCGACGGCGGTGATGTCTTTGAGCTCAGGTTCGCCTTTGGTCAGGGTGCCGGTCTTATCGAACAGGACGACGTCGACGGTGCGCATCCGTTCAAGGGCCATCCGGTTCTTGATCAGCACCCCGACCCGGGCGGCTTGTTCGGTGGATATGGCGATGACCAAAGGGATGGCCAGGCCCAGTGCGTGAGGGCAGGCGATGACGAGCACTGTGACAGTGCGGGTCACGGCTTCGGGCAGGCTGCCGGGCAGGATCCAGGCGATGAAGGTGACGACGCCGGCGATCGTGGCGAAGTAGAACAAGAACGCCGCCGCCCTGTCGGCCAGGGCCTGGGCTTTGGTCGAGGAAGCCTGCGCTTCCGCGACCAGCCGCTGGATACCCGCCAGGGCTGTGTCCTCTCCGACGGCGGTGACGCGCACCCGGACGGTGTTGTCCGTGGCGACTGTGCCGGCAACCACGGGGTCCCCGGGCCCTCGGGCGACGGTCTTGGACTCGCCGGTGATCATGGATTCGTCGAACTCGGCCTGCCCCTCCACGATCGTCCCGTCCGCGGGCATCCGGGCCCCGGAGCGGACCAGCACTACATCCCCTGGAGCGAGGTCGGTGACCGGGACTGTTTCCGTGCCGTTGGGGGTGACGCGTTCTGCTTCATCAGGCAGTAAAGCGGCCAGGGCATCCAGGGCACCTTGGGCCGAACCAAGGGCGCGCATCTCGATCCAGTGCCCCAGCAGCATGATGGCGACCAGCAGCGCCAGTTCCCACCAGAAGTCCAGATCGAAGTTCCCGATCCGCAGGGTGGTGGCCCACGAGGCGATGAACGCGACGCTGATTGCCATGGCAATCAGCAGCATCATGCCCGGCTTCCTGGTCTTCAGCTCACTGAGTCCTCCTTTGAGGAACGGCATGCCGCCGTAGAAGAAGATCACGGTGCCCAGCGCTGGTGGGATCCAGGCCGAGCCCGGGAACTCCGGCGGCATGTAGCCGAGCAGGTGGGCGAACATCGGGCTGAAGAACACCACCGGGACGGATAATGCCAGGGTCAACCAGAACCGGTCCTTGAACATCGCCGTACTGTGCCCGGCATGCTGCCCATGGCTGTGCACCATATGGTCGTCGTCCGGACCGTGGCCGTGGTGCTGTTTGTGCTGGCCGCCGTGCATTTCAGGGCTGTGCCCGGCGTGGTGTGCGTGGTCCGGTTCGGAGTCCCTGACCGGTGAGTGGGAGTTGTGCTGCGTGTGCTCTGTCATGACGTGCTCTTCCAGTAAACGGCCGCTTCAACGCCGCAGGAGGCGGCGCTGGAGGTGCGATGGATGCTGGGGATGAACGGCTGTGAAAGAGGGCGGACCCTCCGGGACATACCACTTCACTGACAACACCATCAATATACCCCTAGGGGGTATGCGCGGCAAGGTGCTCGCGGCTGGAGCTACGTGACTTCAATGGACCCCATCATTCCCAAGTCTTCGTGGTCCAGGATGTGGCAGTGATAGACGGACCGCCCGCGGAAGTCTTTGAACGCCACCCTGACCTTCACCCGCCCGTTGGCGGGTACATTGACCACGTCCTGCCAGATGGCATCGTCCACGGACTGACCGTTCTCCTCGATGATCTGCATGGGCCAGACATGAAGGTGGAACGGGTGATCCATGGGACTGGCGTTGGTCAGCGTCCATTCCTCCACGGATCCGGAAGCCACCCTTGTGTCTATCCGCGCTTCCTGGAATTCCTTGCCGTTGATCGTGAAGCGCATCATGCCTCTGCCCATGCCGGCGGCCAGTACGATCCGCCGGCGTGCCGCCACTGCCGCTGACCGCAGGTCTTCAGGTACGTCCTGGATGGGCACCGTCGGCAGTTGCGGGACCGGTTCGCCGGCCACGCGGAGAGTTGCCAGTGCCGTACCGTCCGGCTGGTCGGCCGGGCCTCGTTCTCCGGGCATCTGCCCCATCATCCCCGGCATACTTCCCCGGTCCTGGTAGAGCGCGCGCAGGACCGATCCGCCGTCGGAAGTGGTCACAAGAAGGTCAGCGCGGTTTCCTGGCGTCAGGAGAACTTCATTGACTGGCTTGGGCGCCGGGAACCGGCCGGAGTCCATGCCCAGCAGTTGCATTTGCTGACCGTCGAGCCGCAACCGCAGGTAGCGGGCCACGCAGGTGTTGACGATGCGCCACCTTTCGCGCTGGCCCGGGCGGGCATCGAAGTGTGGGTTGCTTTTACCGTTGACAAGGAGCAGTTCACCCTGCCGGCCCATCATCCGTTCCATCATGGGCACTTGTGCAACGTTCCCTTGCCCATCAAGGGTGGTGTCCGAAATAAGCAGCACACGTTCCAGGGCTGACTCAATCGGTTTCCGGTCCTCGACGATGATTGCTCCGAAGAGTCCGGCGAAGATCTGGTCGGCTACCGTGCCGTGATGGTGGGGGTGATACCAATAAACGCCCGGGGGATGGTCCGCAGGGAGTTTGTAGCCGTAGGAAAAGGCGTCGCCGGGGTTCACCGAAACAAAAACGTTGTCGCCGTTGCCTTCCGGTGAAACATGGAGCCCGTGCACATGCAGGTTGGTGGCTTGGGCAAGGTTGTTGACGAGTTCCACGCGGAGCACATCGCCTGGAAACAAACGAAGCGTTGGGCCGGGAATACCGCCGTTGTAGCCCAGTGCCGCGGCTTGCCGTCCTCCCAACACCATCGGTCCTGGTGCTGCTTGGAGGCGGACCTGCAACTGGCCGTTCGTGCTCCGCACTTCCGCGGGCTGGACCAGTTCGCCGCCCGGCACGGCCGTCGTCCGCGAGGCCAGGGTCCTGGCCAACCCGCCCCCGCCGGCCGCAGTTGCCGCTATGCCCAGCCCGCCCAGGAGCAACGCCCGACGGCGACTGAGCGGCTTCATTACGGGCCCTCACCAAGCACTTTGAGATGTTCGCGGTACTGGTCCGCCGTGAGTTCTCCTCTGGCAAAGCGCTCATCAAGGATCCGGCGGGCCGTGCTCCGTCCCGTGGGCGGGATGCCCCCCGGAATCTGTGGGCCGGCGGGTCCGTGTCCGCCAAAGACCTTGACTGCCAGAAGTACCAGGATCGCGACGCCGACCAGCAGCAGGGGGACCCACAGCCACATCCACATCATGCCTTGTCCGTAACCCCACATCATGACCGGTCCTTCCGCTTTGGAGGTTTATTCCAGTCATAGCGCGGAGCCATGGCGGCTGGTAGGGTCCGAGGTCCCGGGACGGCATGCTGCCGTCCCGGCAGTGGGAGTTCTGCCCCCTTCGGATTCAGTTCCGGATGAGATCCAGGACGGCATCCCGAACGGACTGCATGGTTGCGGCATCATTGGCCTCAACGTTCAGGCGGAGCAGCTCCTCGGTGTTCGATGCCCTGACGTTGAACCACCAGTGACCTGATTCCGCGGCTATGGTCAGCCCGTCCGACTCGTCAAAGGCAACTCCGGGTGCCGGTTCGTAGGAGTTCCGAACCGCCGCGATGGCTTGATCGGCATCGGTGACAGCGGAATTGATTTCGCCGCTGGCAGAGTACGGCTCGAACTTGCCGGCAAGCGTGGAGAGGGGCGCATCCTGTTCGCCAAGGGCAGCGAGGACATGCATCGCGGCCAGCAATCCCGTGTCCGCGTTGTAGAAGTCGCGGAAGTAGTAATGGGCCGAATGCTCGCCTCCGAAGACAGCGTTTTCCTCAGCCATGCGTGCCTTGATGAAGGAATGGCCAACGCGCGTGCGGACGGGCCGTCCACCGGCCTGTTCGACGAATTCAGGCACTGCCCGGGACGTAATGAGGTTGTGGATGACGGTCGGGGCGGCCTCGCCCTGCGCCTGGGCCCGGGCAATTTCGCGGACGGCTATCATCGCGGTTATTGCCGACGGCGATACCGCCCGCCCTGTCTCGTCGACGACGAAGCAGCGGTCCGCGTCGCCGTCGAAGGCCAAACCAATATCGGCACCGTGCTCCAGGACGGCTGCCCGCAGGTCCAGCAGGTTCTCCGGCTCCAAGGGGTTGGCGGGGTGGTTCGGGAACGTCCCGTCCAGTTCGAAGTACAGGGGGACAATGGTGAGGGGCAGGCCGTCCAGCAATTCGTTGCCCAAGACGGCCGGAACCGTCAAACCTGCCATGCCGTTCCCTGCGTCGACAACAACCTTGAGGGGTCGCACGGTGTCCAGATCGATGAGTGTACGCAGCTTCGCGGCGTAGTCGCCAAGGACATCAAGCGGGGCGATATTCCCTGCCCTTTGCGCCGTGGGGTAACCCCCGTCCAGGTAGCGTTGCGCAAGATCGCGTATGGCGAGCAGCCCCGTGTCGGATGAAATGGGAACGGCCCCGGCTTTGGCCATCTTGATTCCGTTGTACTGGGAGGGATTGTGACTTGCCGTGAAAATGGCACCTGCGGCGTCGAGCGCACCGCTGGCAAAGTAGAGCTCATCGGTGGAAATCAGCCCGAGGTCGTACACCTCGGCACCCCGGCGGGACGCCCCGAGGGAGAACGCCGAGACGAATCCCCAGGATGACGGGCGCATGTCGCCTCCGCAGAGAACCTTCCGGCCGGCGAGGCCCAGGACGTCGACGAAGGCGGCGCCTATGGCTTCGGCGGCTTCGTCAGTGAGTGAATCACCTACGATGCCCCGCACGTCGTAGGCCTTGAACGCGGATGAAAGATCCATGTGACTCCTAAAAAGCACCCGTGGTGACAGCTTGCGGTTTTTGGGCCCTAGCGTGTGCCGAAGTCGGTATCGGTATAGGAACCTACGTGCCGGGCGTGGCCGGCACCGCACGTGCAGGTGTTCTCCACTTCAACGCGCACGGCCAAGGGGGCGTCGCCCTCGATGGTGAGGGAGAGGGGTTCGTGGTTCGGGGTCGATACCTGGAGGGTGCCGTGGGGTGAAATGACAGACATGACGGTCCTTTGCTTGATTGGTTGATTGGTTTTGGGATGAATGGTTTGGGGTGGGCTGCCGGTGTCAGCCCATGGCATCCAGCACGCCGCGCACAATCGTGGCAGCCGCGCCAAGATAGGCCAGGATGATCAGCAAAATCTGCGCTGCGCGGGCCGAAACGCGTTTGGCAGCCAGGTCACCCAGCACCAGTCCGGCCAGGCAGGCAGCCGCGACGGCGAGCCACATCGTCATGGGTAGAACCGGAAATGACGCGGGGGCGGTGATGGCTTTGGAGAGGAGGGAAAACGAGCCGATGGTGAAGAAGTAGGGCTGCATGGTGGCGGCGAAGGACTTGTGCTGCCACCGGGTTGCGATGGAATACATGCTGACCGCCGGTCCGCCCACTCCTGCTGCGGTATTCATGAAGCCGCTGAGTCCGCCTGCCGCGAAGAGGTACCGACGACGGCGGGGGAGGACTGCCGATTTCATCACCAGCAGGACTGTCAGCCCGATGGCGAGGATGACTCCGATCGAGATCTCAAGGACCGGAGGCGGCAGGTACCGGATGAGGATGGCCGCCGGCACGATTCCCGCCAGCGCCGACGCAGCCAACGCCAGGTACTGTTTCCAGTCAATATCCCGAACGACGCGGAAGATAATCGCTCCCGCGGTCACGGCTCCGCAGACGTTGACCAGCACCACGCCCTCCACCGGGCCCAAAAGCAGGACCAGGAACGGGGCCGCCACCAAAGCAAACCCCATCCCGGTGACACGCTGCATGCCGGCGCCCATGACGACGGCGCCCAGGACCAGCCCGGTGGTCAGCATCTAGGCCCTCCACGCCACGTACTGGACCTCCTCAAACTCCTCCAGGCCAAGGCTGGACCCTTCCCTGCCGAGGCCGGACTGCTTGGCACCGCCCATGGGGGCGAAGGCTACTGAGGGGAGGGGGTCGTTGACTCCGACGATGCCTGCCTCCAGCTGCTCAGGTACTTCCCAGCCCCGCCTGGCGTCCTTGCTCCACACGTAGGCAGCAAGCCCCATTTCAGTGGCGTTTGCCTTGCTGATGGCTTCGTCCTCCGAGGCGAAGGTGACAACACCGGCCGCAGGTCCGAAGACCTCGTCGCTGACCAACGGCGCGTCCGCGGGAACGTCGACGAGGAGGGTGGGTGCCATGAAGGAACCCTGGCCGGGGACCTGGGTACGTTCGGTGACGCGGCGTGCGCCGCGGTCCAGGGCATCATCGACCAACGCCTGCACGGCGCGCACCCGGTCGTCGTCGATCACGGGTCCCAGATCGGGGACTGCCGAGTCACCTTCGGGAACGCCGTGGCCGATCGTCAACGCATCGAATTTCGCCGCCAGTTTCCGGGCGAACTCGTCCGCGATGCTGTCCTGAACCAGGAAGCGGTTTGCGGCTACGCAGGATTGGCCGGTGTTCCGGAGCCTGCCAAGAACCGCCCCTTCCACGGCCGCGTCAAGGTCGGCATCCTCGAACACAATGAACGGGGCGTTGCCGCCCAGTTCAAGCAGCGGCCTCACAATGCGGTCCGAGGCGGACGCCATGATCTGGCGGCCAACCCCGGTGGAGCCGGTGAAGCTGACAGCGCGCACGGCGGGGTGCTTGAGCAGCGCTGCGGTCGTTTCGCGGGACGGGCCGTGGACCAGGTTCACGACGCCGGCAGGGAAGCCGGCGTCATGAAGGACTTCGAAGAGCCCGGTGGCGGCCAGAGGCGCCTTGTCAGAGACGCGGCCCACGACGGTGCATCCGGCGGCGAGCATGGCCGCCAGCTTTCGGGCCTGGATGGAGACCGGGAAGTTCCACGGGGTCAGGCTCAAAGCCACACCTATTGGCTTGCGCGTGCTGAGATGGCGCCGGCCCCTGAGCTCGGGTGGGCTGACCGTTCCGGTGCTGCGGCGTACTTCCTCCGCGAACCAGCGGAAGTATTCCACGGAGAAGTCCACTTCGCCTTGGGCTTCCGGTAGCCGCTTGCCGGCCTCCAACGCCAACGTGTGGGCGAGTTCGTTGCGTCGCTCGGCCAACAGGGCGGCCGCATTTTGAAGGAGGTCTGCCCGGGTCCGGACGGTGGTCCGGGACCAGCTGCCAAAAGCCTCCGCTGCTGCATCGGCCGCCCGTGTTGCGTCCGCGGCATCGCCCCACGCGACCTCCCCGACTGTGCTGCCATTGCCTGGATCCAGCACATCCTTGGAGGAGTCGGACGAATGCCAGGTCCCATTAATCAGGTGGTGTGCTGATTTCAGGTTCACGATGTTGCCTTTCGGATGCTCATCCCTTGCTGGCGCCTGCGGTGATGCCCGCTACAAAGTAGCGCTGCAGGAAGATGTAGGCGACGACGACTGGCAGGGATGCCAGGATGACGCCGGCGAACAGCAGGGGATAGTTGGTTTGGAATTCACCTTGGAAACTGAGCAGTGCCAGTGGCAGTGTGCGGTTTCCGGGGGACTGGATGAACAGGAGCGGATACAGCAGTTCATTCCAGTGGATGACGAACAGGAAGATGGCCGCGGCCGCGATGGATGGTGTCGAGAGCGGCAGGGCGATGGAGGCGTAGGTCTTCCACGGGCCGGTGCCATCGATCGAGGACGCTTCGTAGAGTTCCTTGGGCAGGGTGCGCATGAAGCCACCCAGGATGAACACGGCGATCGGCAGGGTTGAGACGACGTTTGCCAGGATCAGTCCCGTGAGGCTGTCCAGGAGTCCGAGCCGACCGAAGAGCACATAGAGCGGGACCATATTGGCTTGGGCCGGGATTGCCATGCCCAGGACCAGGAATCCGAAGATGGCCCACGACACGAATCCCCTGAGCCGTGACACTGCATAGCCGGCCAGGCTGGCGATGAACAGAGTGAGCGGAACGGATATCGCGGTGACGATCACGCTGTTCAAGAATGACGAGCCGAGGTTCTGGCCACCAATGACTTCGGCATAGTTGGACGGGGAGAGGGATTGCGGCAGGCTGAAGGGGCCTTCGAACAATTCCTGTGTTGATTTGAAGCTGCCAAACCCCACCACAGTCAGTGGGACGATGATGATCAGCGCGTAGATGCCGAGGATGGCGCGGCGGCTTATTGAGGCGAGCATGCTGTTATTCCCCCTTCGGGGTCAGCCGGAGCAAGCGACGCTGAAGCCAGGTGACCAGAGCGATCATCGCCATGAAGATGATCGATTGGGCGGCCGCATAGCCGAACTCCGAGTTGGCGAAGGTGCTGTAGATGCGTGTGGAGAGGATGTCCAGGGAGCTCTTGGGCGGATTGCCCGCGATGCCGAGGATCAGGTCGAACGCCTTGAACGATTGCACGGTGGTGTAAGCGACCACGATGGACGTTGCGGGTGCCACGAAGGGCCAGGTAATGGACTTGAACTGCTGCCACTTGTTTGCGCCATCCATCTCCGCGGCCTCGTAGAGTTCCCTCGGTATGGCCTGCAGTCCCGCAATGTAGACCACCATCATCTGCCCGGCGTGGAACCAGACCTGCGTCACAGCTACCCAGTACAAGGCCTGGTTGTTGTCGCCCAGGTATGAGCCTTGGAGTCCTTCCAGGCCCACTGCACCCAGGACCGAGTTCGCCAGGCCGAAGTTGGGATCGTAGATGAACTTCCAGATGAACGCCACGGAGACGGAGGACAGGATGGTAGGAAAGAAGAACAGGGCTCGAAGCACGATGCTGCCGCGGGAGTTCTTTGTCAGGAGCAGCGCCAGCAGAAGCGAGAATACTGTCTGGGCGATGACGACCAGGAGCACGAACTTCAGGTTGTTCGTCAGCGCGTTGGTAAACAACGAGTCCTTGGTGAACGCCCGGACGAAGTTGTCCACGCCCACGTAGTTGAACGCCGCCGAGAAGCCGTTCCAGTCAGTCACCGCGTACTGGAATGCCTGGAGGGTCGGCATCACCAGGAAGAAAGCGATGATGGCCACTGCCGGCAACGGAAACAGGTAGAGCGCAGGATTCACGCGCGTGGGGGACCGGCGCTTCTTCACCGGAGCCCCCGCTCTGCTGTCGGGTGCTTGCCGCTTGGCAGCCATTCCGGTGTGGGTGCTCATAGCCGTTCGTCCACGATCTTCTGTGCAGCTTCGGCCGCTTGCTGCGGGCTGGTGCCGGAGATGACGGCGGTGGCGCTGGCCTCCACGGCATTGCGGACATCCAGGTTCTGGAATTGGAACCGGGCGGCCAGCGCCGTCTTCTTGTCCAGCCACGGGCTCAGGCGCTTCAGGTCCGGGTTGGTGTAGTCAACATCCTTGACGGCAACGTGCTGGGCCGTCTCATTGGCGTAATAGGCCGCGTTTTCGGGTTCGGACAGGAAATCGATCCAGGCTGCGGCTGCCGCCTGGTGCTTGCTGGCCGAGTTGACGCCGAGGATGAAGGTGGCGTTGTAGACGCCCTCGTATTTGCCGTTGCCGCCCTTGGAAGTGTTGGGGAAGACCAGTTCGATGGGGAACGACGCGCCCAGGTTTCGGACGGCGGCGAGGTGGTAGGACCCAGTGGCCAGCATGGCTGCCTTCCCCTGGGAAAAGAGGTTTTGCGCCGGTTCCACAGCAGTACCTGTGGCGTTGGCCTGCAGGAACGGGACCAGGTCCTTGTACTGGTTCAGCATGGTGATGAACCAGTCGTCCGTGCATTTGAGCTTGCCCTGTTCGATCTGGGCACACATGTCGTCCACGGGAGCGTTGTTGGCGATCATGCAGTTGAACAGCTGTCCGCCGTTACCGACGTCACCGCCGGGCCAGGAGATCGGCGTGACGCCGGAGGATGCGAGCTTCTCGCACATGGCAAGGAAGGCATCCCAATCCTTCGGGGCCAGATCGGCGCCGGCCTTATCGAAAAGGTCAGTGTTCGCCATGGGCATCGGGAAAACTACCTGGTACGGCAAACCCAGCTGGTTCTCGCCCGACTGCCCGGCCGACAGCAAGCCCTTTTGGTAGTTGCCGACCGCCTTGCTGTTCTTGAGCTCCGTATAGATGCCGGCCTCTGAGAAGTTGGTGAACTGCGCCCCGCGGAAGGTGGCGAACGCATCACCGATTGCTGCGCCGCGGACCTTCTGCAGGCCCTGTGCGTTGTAGTCGTTGGAGGTCGAGATGTCCTGGACGACTTCCGCGCCGCTGTTCTTGGCAACGAAGCGCTTGATGAGCTCGTCGAACACTGCTTTGTCTTCGCCACGCCAGTGTGCGAATGAGACCTTGCCGGTGATGTCGCCGGTGGCCGGAGCTGAAGGGCCGGTGGCGCCACCCGGAGCTGTGGAACCGCCGGGGCCCGCGCATGCGGCGGCGGTGGCGGTGAGGCCGAGGGCACCGAGAACGGCCATGGCTTGCCTGCGTGAAATCTGACTCACAATATTCTCCTCGTTGAGTGTTTGCTGTGCCTGGTTGGTGTTTGGGGGGACGTCGGTATCAGGCGTTGGTTCGCTGGGCGGTTACCACTTCATCGACGACGGCGCAGAGCCGCTGCAGCCTCTGGACGGCGTCGGTGGACAGGGATTCAATGACATCGGGTGAGCCAATGCACGAGGCCCAGACCGCCCGTCCGGCCAGGAATCCACTGGCGCCTTCAAGGCAGGCCCAGCGGACGGCCTCCGGGAAGACGTCTTCGGGGACGCCCGATGAGAGCACCACCCACGGGCCGTCGATGGCTTTGCTGAGTTCGGCGCAGGCTGCGCGGACTTCGGCTTCGGAGGCCTGGCCCTTGAACGGGACCTCAGCCTTATAAAGGTCTGCGCCCAAGCTGCCCAGTTCCTTGGCTGCGGCCAGGATGCCGGCGTTCCAGTCGAAATCGCCACCTGCCAGCGGTTTGCGGGAGACGGGTTCGATGATGCTGATCAGCCCGGCGGACTTGCAGCTGTCCACGAATTCACGGACCATTTCCACGCGTCCTTCGGCGGGCTCGTCCGGGCGGTAGAGGACCAGCAGTTTCAGCGCTTTCGCGCCCAAGGCAGCGTACTTCCCGGGGTCCACCAGCTTGTCGATGGTTACTTCGCCCACCAGCTCATCGTGTGCGGACTCGAAGTGGTCGGCTGAAGCGATGAGCCCGCAGCCGGGGTCCACCACCTTTGCTTCGATGGCCTGGTCCAGGGCGAACTGGCGGTCAATGAGGACGCCCGAGGCATAAGGGGTGAGGATTCGTGCGGCCGCAAGCTTGAAGTCCCGCAGGTCCTCGTCGGTCACGGGCTGGTCCGTGTGCTCGGCGAACATGTTGCGCATCGCCTCGCGCTGGTCAACGGCGAGCATGGCGAACGCGCCTGAGGGGCGTTGGAGGGCGGAAAGGTCGGTAGTGCTCATGGGCTGCTTCTTTCAGCTAGGGAGTTGAACTTAGGTAAGTACTGGGGTGATGGTTTGGCGGGGAATCATGGAGCGTCCGTCCAGTCCGGCGCAGGATGCGGACGCGGTGCGTCCTGCGAACGCAGCTGCTTCGGGGAGCGGAAGCCCTGCGGCGACAGCCGCGAGGATTGCTCCGTGGTAGACGTCGCCGGCGCCCAGAGTAGAGACGATGTCGGCGGGAGTTGCCGGCACGTGGAACGGCACGCCGCCCTTTTCAAGTCCCCAGGCGCCCTCGGAACCGGCTGTCGCGACGACGGCGGTGGCGCCGTCGTCGACGGCTTTTTGCAGGAGGGCTTCCGGCGAAAGGCCGTCGCCGTATTCGGCCTGCAGCCGCTCGATCGTCGGCACATACAGTGCTACGCCTTGCGGGCTGAAGGAGGGGATGGGGTTCCCGGCGTCGACACTGATGCGCAGGCCCGGCACGTGTGCGACGGCGCTCCAGCCCAAGTGATCGACGTGGACCCAGGAAGCTGTTCCCAGAAGTTCATGGAACCGGCCGCCCTCGGGAAAGCGGACAGGAGGAACAGGCCGCGTGACGATTGCCCGGCTTTCGGTGGCTTTGCTGACCACAATCACGCTGGCGCCCGTCCTGGCATCCGGATTCCGGATGACCGCAGAGGTGTCAACACCCTCGGCTTCCAGGCCACTGATGATGCGGTCGCCCTCTTCGTCGGCGCCAACAACTCCTGCGAAAGCTGCACTGGCTCCGGCGCGGGCCGCGGCGACGGCCGCTGTGGCCGCGGGGCCGCCACCTGCCGTAGCAAAGTCGCTGGCAACGGTCCGGCTGTCGGCTGCGGGGTAGTCCTGCACCAGGGCGATGGAGTCCAATGTGGCACACCCGACGAAAAGCAGGGTCTCGGATGACAGTTGGGGCACGTTCCACCTCGTTGTAGTTGGGCTGGTGTGAAAAAATATACACACGCTATGTGTGAAAAACAACACATTCTGTATAGTGATGTTTGGGATGCAACGCCCGCCCCCAACGACCTCAACGCAGAGAAAACGGAGCAGATCAATGTCATTGCCCTCTGGAGAAGCAGCGCAGACCATCCGCTATGGCCTCATCGGTGCCGGCCACATGGCGCGCGAACACGTTCGAAACCTGGCTTTGATCCCGGGAAGCGTTATCACCGCGGTTGCGGACCCGACGCCGTCGTCCCTGGAAGAAACCGCGCGGGAAATCGGCTACGACGTACAGACCTTCTCCGCCCATAAGGACTTGTTGGCTTCAGGCCTGGTGGATGCGCTAGTGATCGCCAGTCCAAACGACACGCACTTGGAAATCCTGAAGGACATCTTCGCCAGCGGGACAAACCTGCCTGTGCTGGTGGAGAAGCCGGTGTGCACCAGCGCGGAGCAAGCGGACGAGCTTGAAGAACTTGCGGCCACCTACACGGCTCCGGTGTGGGTGGCGATGGAGTACCGCTACATGCCGCCCGTTCAGGAGATCATCCAGGCCGCGCACAACGGCAAGCTTGGCAATATCCACATGCTCTCGATCGTCGAGCACCGCTTCCCGTTCCTGCACAAGGTGGATGCCTGGAACCGCTTCGCAGAGCGCACCGGAGGGACCCTGGTGGAAAAGTGCTGCCACTTCTTCGATCTCATGCGCTTGATCCTGCAGGACGAGCCCACCCGCATCTACGCCAGTGGCGGCCACGACGTCAATCACATGGATGAGGTCTACGACGGCCGGATCTCCGACATGGTGGACAACGCCTACGTCATTGTTGACTTCAAGGGTGGCCGCCGGGCCATGCTTGAACTCTCGATGTTCGCCGAGGGCTCCAAGTTCCAGGAACGCATTTCGATTGTGGGCGACGCTGCCAAGATCGAGACCCTTATTCCGGTCGCAGCCAATCACTGGATCGAAGGCGACGAAACCGAAGCCACCGTCGAATTCAGCCCCCGCTCCCCGCTGGGCCCGGAGAAGCATGAGGTCCCCGTGGATGAAGCGGTGCTGGCCGCGGGCGCGCATCACGGCTCCACCTATTACGAACACCTCGGATACCGCAAGGCCATCCTCGGGGAGGGACCCGTTGATGTCACGGTGGCTGATGGCCTCCAGTCGGTGCGGATGGGCCTGGCTGCAGAGCAGTCCATCATTGAAGGACGCGCCGTAGAGCTCCACGCGCCGAGTGTTGCTGTGCAGAAGTAGCTAGGATTGTGTTGGAATTACAACACTCTGCCGCGCCGACCGTCGGTTTACGGGGCAGGAGAGGAGGAGCCATGAGCGTCACACGGGAAGAGGCCGCGCTGACCCCGCGTCAGCGGACCATTCTGGACGAGCTCGGGCGGCGGGGGTTCCTTTCCACCACCGACCTGGCGGGGACTTTCGACGTGTCGGATATGACCATCCGCCGCGATACGCGCGCACTCTCCAAGATGGGGCTGGTCAAGGTGGTCCACGGCGGCGTGAGTGCCGTTGAAGGGCACGGCCAGAACGCTGACTTCGCCGCCCGCGCCCGGGAGGATGCTGCCGCGAAACGGCGCGTGGCCCGGACATGCGTGGATCTCATCGCCGAACGCGACGCGATCATCCTGGACGCGGGAACAACCACGTACCAGATCGCGCAGGAACTGCCCGCGACCTTCACGGGCACGATCATCACCCATTCGGCTCCCGCAATCCAGAGATGCCTGCAGCTGACGTCTGCCCGGACGATCTGCCTTGGGGGAGAGCTGCTCCTCGACAGCCAGGCCTTCAACGGTGCCATCACCGTCAGTGCCGCCGAGGGCCTGCATGCCAAAACAGCGTTCATTGGGGTCAGCGGGATCCATGACGAGGCTTTCTATATCGAACGGGACGTCGAACGTGCCACAAAGCTCGCCTTGATGGCGTCCGCGGAGCAAGTCGTGGTGGTTGCGACGCACCAGAAAATGCTCCGTTACGCCTTGGCGCGGCTGGCAGCGTTCGACGCCGTCGACATCCTGGTCACGGATGCGCCACCGCCTGCGGAGATCATGACTGCGTTGGAGGCAGCAGGAGTGAGGCTGATAGTAGCCGCGTGACGGCTGCCTATCGGGTTGCTTGCTGACCTGGGGAGCTGCTCTCCGTATGCTCCGAAAACCGGGCCTGGTCCTGGTCCGGACCCGTTCCCGGTATGGGCTGTGCCCATGCGTTGATTTCCCACATCCTTTGAATGTCGGAAAATAAACTTTCTCTGGTGGATTTCCACCATCAAGCGTTAAGATCGAAGCAGGCCCTCGCTCAGTGGCCGCTAACTTATTGAGGAGATGCACATGACGTGGCTGAACAGCGCCGCTCACGCACGTTGGCTTGAAACAGAAACAGACCGGCTCATCAACTTCGCTGCCGGTTCCAAGGTCTCCACCGGTTTCGGTTGGCTGGACAACTACGGCAAGGTTCAGGCCGACAAGCCGACCCACCTCTGGATCACGGCACGCATGGTGCACAGTTTTGCCATCGCCGCGCTGATGGGGCGCCCGGGAGCCGGTTCGTTGGCGGACCACGGCATTGCCGCGCTCAACGGGGCCTTCCATGATGAGGAGTTTGGCGGCTGGTACGCCGAGGTGGATGAGAACGGTCCCGTAGATGACACCAAATCCGGCTACCAGCACTCGTTCGTCCTCCTGGCCGCCGCCAGCGCTGTTGCAGCCGGCCGCCCGGGAGCGCAGGAGCTCCTCGAAGAAGCCCTGCGGATTGCCGACTCGAAATTCTGGGATCACGAATCCAACATGTGCTTCGACTCCTGGAACCGCGACTTCACGGAAACCGAGGCCTACCGGGGCGGAAACGCCAGCATGCATTCCGTTGAGGCCTACCTCATCGTCGCTGACGTGACCGGCGAAAACCGCTGGATCGAACGCGCCCTGCACATCGCCGAGGTGTTGATCCACCAGTTCGCACGCAACAACAACTACCGCGTCTTTGAACACTTCGACCCGGAATGGAATCCGATTCCGGACTACAACACCGACGATCGGGCCAGCCAGTTCCGCGCCTACGGCGGAACCCCGGGCCACTGGGTCGAGTGGGCCCGTTTGCTCCTCCACCTTCGTGCCGGCCTGGAGGCACGCGGCCTCAGCGTTCCGGACTGGCTTCTGGACGATGCCAAAGGCCTGTTCGACGCAGCCATCCGCGACGCTTGGCAGCCCGATGGCAACCCCGGGTTCGTGTACTCCGTGGACTGGGAAGGCAAGCCGGTTGTTACCTCCCGCATTCGCTGGGTCCCCGTAGAAGCCATTGGGGGCGCGGCAGCACTTTACATGGCCACCGGAGACCGGACTTACGCGGACTGGTACGAGCGGATCTGGGACCACGCCCGGGACTGGTTCATCGACTATGAGCACGGTTCCTGGAAGCAGGAATTGGACGAGCACGGCAACGTCGCCTCCACGGTCTGGTCCGGCAAGGCAGACGTATACCACTTGTGGCACTGCCTGGTGGTCCCGCGTCTTCCGCTGGCACCCGGTTTGGCGCCGGCGCTGGCGGCAGGGCTGCTGGACTCGGGCCTCCGTTTCGGCAAAGCGGATAGCTGACCCGATTCCGGGAATCCAACGGGACCCGGCAAAGGCTGCTGCGTCAACCCCCGGCACCAGACATCACAGTGGGGAAGGCGGACCGGGGGATCATTTTGACTTTCCCCTGCCAAGGGACCGTCCTGCGCAGCTGGGCCGGGATGCCAGGCATCGCCTGGCATCCCGGCGACCCGGCCGCTGTCATCTATTCGGCGTCGTGGTCGGTCTCGAGGATCCTCGCCAAGCTGTCCAAGGCAGCGTCCGCGCCTTCGCCCTCGGCACGGAGGACCACTACATCGCCTTGGGCCGCCCCAAGGCTCATGAGGGACAGGATACTGCCGGCATCGGCCTGATCATCGGGAGTGCTGAGGCGGGCTATGGTGACATCGATGCCGAGTTCGGCGACGGCGTCCACAAAGATGGCGGCAGGCCGCGCGTGCAGGCCGACGCTGCCGGCAATGGTGGCGGTACGTTCGGGCATGGTTTTCCTTCTTTCGCTGGTCTTGGTTGATGCTTCGCGGGTTTAGAGCCCGAGTTCCGCCAGGACGGGGAGCCTGTTGCGGGCAGCCTTGCGGGCTGCGGCCGCGGACGGCGCCGCCAGGGCTTCCATGGCTATGCGTTGGGCTTGGACGAGGGTCACCGTCGGGAAGCGCGCGTGCGCTCATGGACAGTGACGCGGCACCGAGGCCAACCAGCACGACGGCGAGGGCGGGGTCCGCCGCTGCCTCGCCGCAGACTCCTACCGGTTTGGGTGCTCCCGTCATGGCGCTTGCCTGCGCCGCGCCGTCTGCAGCCAACTGGATGAGTTGCAGGACCGCCGGCTGCCATGGGTCGTTGAGTGTCGCGAGCGGACCGAGCTGCCGGTCAGCTGCCATCGCGTACTGGGTGAGGTCGTTGGTACCCAGCGAAGCGAAGATGACTTCCCGCAATATGGCGGACGCTGTCAGGGCCGCCGACGGCACCTCGACCATGACTCCGGGCGTCCTGAGTCCGGCAGAAGCGCACAGTGAGGCAAAACGGCGCGCCTCCTCCGCCGTCGAAATCATGGGGGCCATGACCTGTACGTCGGAACTGTGGGCTTCTGCTGCGGCGGCGATGGCCCTGAGCTGACGCTCAAGCACGCCCGGAGTGGTGGCGTCGGTGCGGTAGCCGCGGACGCCCAAGGCCGGATTGGGTTCTTCGAGGTTACTGAGGAACGGCAAGGGCTTGTCCGCCCCTGCATCCAATGTTCGAACCACTACCTTCTTGCGGGGAAGGCCGCGAACACGGCACCATACGCAGTGACCTGTTCGTCGAACGACGGCTCGGTGTCCCGGTCCAGGAAGCAGAACTCCGTCCTCAGGAGTCCCACGCCTTCGGCGCCCGCCCGGGCTGCCGCCCCGGCATCGGCTCCGTGACCCACGTTGGCGAGCAGCGGGACCGGCAGGCCATCGGCCAGGGTGTTGTTGCCGCCGAACGCAGGCAGGGAGTTTGCCTTGGTGGTCCATTGTTCGGCCGCTTGCAGCAGCTCGCCGTCCGGGTTGGTGCACACTGTACCCTCAGCACCGTCGACGTAGACGACCGTGCCTTCGGGGATGGACTCCACGCCCGGGGCGGCAACAACCGCCGGCAAGCCAAGTGCCCGGGCCAGGATGGCTGTGTGCGATTGCGGGCCTCCGCCGGAGGTGATGAGCGCCAGTATTTTGGCCGGATCCAACGTGGCGGTGTCTGCCGGTGCGAGGTCATGCGCGACGAGGATGAAGGGGACCTCGCATGTGGGAATGCCGGGCGCCGCCAGGCCTTGGAGCCCGGCTACGATTCGTGCCCGCACGTCCAGGACGTCCGCTGCGCGTTCGGCCATGTAACCGCCCAGGGCTCGTAGGGTTTCCGCCACCTCTGCGCCCGCTTCCCATACCGCCCGTTCGGCGCTGCGGGCACCGCCCGGGTTCGCGGGGGAGAGCCTGGCCACCGCCGACTTCAGGAGCAGGGGGTCCGTGGCCATCCGTGCTGTGGACAGAAGGACTTCCTTGGCGTCGCCGTCGGTGGTGTCCGCACGAAGCCGAAGCTGGCCCTGTACGGATGCGGCGGCAGCCCTGATCCGCTCTCCTTCCGACTCCACCGTGGTTCCGGGAGGCATGCCGGCGTGCTCCGTCGGTTCGGCCACAGGCGAGGGCATGTGCTTGACCACGGCAACGACGCGTCCGGGTGCCACGCCAACACCCTTGATGGTCCGGGTCAGCGGCAACATCCGTTGATGGTGGTTGATGTCGGGCGTTGCGGTGGTGGTGGGTGCGGTGTCCAGTGGCTTCAGCATGAACGTGCCTTGTCGAGGGCGGATCGGGTGGAGGCCAGGAGGTCATTCCAGCTGGCGGCGAATTTTTCCAGGCCATCGCGCTCGAGGTGCGTTACGACGTCGTGGTAGGAAACGCCCGCCGCCTCGAGGTCTTCGAAGACAGTGCGCGGTTCGTGATACCTGCCGGTGAGTGTGTCCCCGGTGATGACGCCGTGGTCGAAGGTTGCCTCGAGGGTCTTCTCCGGCATGGTGTTCACGACGCCTGCGGCCACAAGTTCGGTGACGTAGAGCGTGTCGGGATACGCCGGGTCCTTGACGCCGGTGGAGGCCCAGAGGGGTCGCTGCCTTCGGGCGCCTGCGTCGGCCAAGGCCTTCCAACGTTCGGTGGAGAACAATTCCACGTAGGCCTGGTAGGCAAGACGCGCGTTGGCCACACCGGCACGTCCTTTGAGGGACAGCGCCTGCGGCGAGCCGATGGACTCGAGCCGTTTGTCGATTTCGGTGTCCACCCGGGAGACAAAGAATGATGCAACGGAGTGGATCGTGGAGAGGTCGTGGCCGTTGTCCCGGGCTTGTTCCAATCCGGTTTGAAACGCGTTGACCACTGCGTGGTAGCACTCGAGGGAGAAGATCAGAGTCACGTTGACGCTGATTCCCTCCGCCAGCACAGTCTTGACGGCCTCAAGGCCGGCGAGGGTTGCCGGGATCTTGATCAGGACGTTGTTCCTGTTGATCTTCTTGTACAGCTCCGTCGCTTCGGCGATTGTGCCTTCGGTGTCCCACGCCAAGCGGGGGTCGACTTCGATGGATACCCGACCGTCCACGCCATCAGTGGCGGCGGCGATCGGAGCCAGGAGGTCGCACGCCTCCACGACGTCCGACGTCGTGAGCTCCATAACAGTCTCTTCGGCGCTGGCGCCGGCTGCTGCGTGCGCCGCTATTGCGTCGTCGTAGCCGGTGCCGGAGGTGATGGCGGCCTGGAAGATCGAAGGGTTGGTGGTGACGCCGACGACGTTCCTGCGGTCCATGAGCTTCTGCAGATTGCCCGACCGTAGTTGCCTGCGGGAGAGATCATCGAGCCAGATGGAAACGCCGGCGTCTGCCAGTTGCTGAGTGGGTGTTGTGGTCATGGGGGTCCTAGCAAAGATTGAACGGTTATTGGGTTTGGCCTGGTGTCCGGGCATCATGCCTTCTGGTTGTCCTTGGCCCCGTCAAGCTCGGCCAGCCACGAATCGCGTGCAGTCCCGGGAGTCCACCCGGTGTTCACCACCTTCTTCTGGAAGATGATGGCTGCGGTCACCAGGACGGCGGCGATCACGATGGTCAGGACCGCTCCGAGTGCGGTACCACCCTTGAGGCTCACGCCGATGAGTGTTCCGAACCACCCGAAGTCAGCGTCGCCGAACGTGCTGTTGGACAACCCGAACTGGCCCAGCACCAAGAGGAGGACGGCGGGAAGGAGCGTGATGATGATGCCGTTGACCAGACCACCCACCACGGCTCCCTTGCGGCCGCCTACGGCGTTGCCGTAGACGCCGGCTCCGCCGCCGGTGAAGAAGTGCGGAACCATGCCCGGCAGGATCAGGGCCAGGCCGAACATGGGGTTCAGCCAGGCTGCCAGGATGCCGAGCGCGAGGAGGCCCCCAGTGAAGGATGAGAGGAATCCGATCAGGACGGCGTTGGCGCCGTACGGGAAGACAATGGGGATGTCCAGGGCGGCCTTGGCGCCGGGAACCACCTTGTCCGCAATGCCTTGGAAAGCCGGAACGAGTTCGCCGAGGACCGTACGGACTCCGTAGAGGATGACCGCGACGCCGACTCCGAACTGCAGGGCCTGGGCGAAGGCCGCCATGACGAACGCGCCGGCGTCGGCGGACCCAAAGATGGGAAGGGCAGTTTCCAGGGGAAGGGCGATCAGGCCCCACACCGTGAAGACCATGTAGATCAACACCATGGACAGCGAGGTGGCCACCATGGAATCGCGGAGGAACTTCAGGCTTTGGGGGAACTCGATTTCTTCAGTGGATTTGCTGCGGCGGCCTACTGCTGCTCCGGCAATTCCGGCAGCGAGGTAACCCAAGGATCCGAAATGGCCAATGGCAATCGCGTCGTTGCCGGTGATCTTCTTGGTCCACGGGTGGATGAACGCCGGCATGACGACCATGATGACGCCCAGAAGGATGGCGCCGATGAGGACCACCAGCCATCCGCTGTCCTGCCCGAAACCGACAGAGAGGACCACCGTGATCATGGTTGCCATGAACACCATGTGGTGTCCGGTCAGGAAGACGTACTTGAGCGGGGTGAACCTTGCCAGGACCAGCATGAAGATGAAGCCGAGCGTCAGGACGTAGGCGCTTTGCGCCCCGAACTGTTCCTGGGCCATGGCGGTGATGACCTCGTTGGTGGGGATAACGCCCTGGGCGCCCGTGACGGCCAGGATCAATTCGCCCAGCGGCTTGAGCGATCCGACGACGACGGTTGCGCCGGCGCCGAGGATCAGGAAGCCGACGGCGGCTTTGAGGCCTCCGCCGATGACCTGCCCCGCATTGCGCCTCAGCGCGATCAGGCCCAGGGCGGTGATGATGCCGATGAGGTAGGCGGGCACGTTCAGGACCTGCTGCCCGATGAAGTTGAGGATGACGACGAGCCATTCCATGGTGTTGCTCCTTTCCTGGTGTGGGCAGCCGGCTACTGGACCGCGTCGGAGATCTTGGCGGTGATCTCGCCGAGGTCGAAGAAGTTGTTGATGATGATGACCTTGGCCGGGACATCGCCCAGCTCGCCGGCGAGCTCATCGGATGTGAGCACGATGTTTGCCGATTGGGCGGCGCCGCGGGCCACTCCAATATCGGCGGCCTCGACGTCGGCCTCGATTCCCAACTGGTTGAGGACCTTCTCTGCGTTCATCTTCAGCAGTACCGATGTGCCGATACCCATGCCGCAAACTGCAACGATTTTCATGTGTGGTGCCTTTCGGGTGGTTGTTGGTGGTGGGGTGAAGGCCTAGGCCGTGGCCTGGCTGAGGATTGCACGGACGTCTTCAGGGGTCTGTGCCTCACTAAGCCGCGCCCTGATGGCGTCGTTTCCGAGGACTCCGGCCATGGCCTTGAGCGCCTCGATGTGGGCGGTGTGGTCCAGGGCCGCGAGCCCGATGACCAAAGTGACCGGATCATTCCGGGGGTTGCCGAACTCAACCGGCGATTCGAGGCTGACCCAGCTCATGCCGCCGTGGAGGACGGCGTCCGAGGGCCGGGCATGGGCCAGGGCGATGCCGGGGGCAATGACGATGTAGGGTCCGTGTTCTTCAACGGCTGTGATCATTTGCTCCGTGTACTCGGCGGTGGCGGCGCCCCCGTTCACCAGTCCGTCCCCGGCAAGTCGGATGGCGGCACGCCAGTCCCGGGCCGGGGCGTTGGTCGAAATGGAGCAGAGGGATTCGGCAAGGCTAAGAGACATGAAACTGTTCTTTCAGATATTTTGGGCGCGGGGCATCACGGTGATGGCCTGCTGGTGAAAATGGACGTGCGGAAGTACTCCGCAGTGTCCCGGCGGGTGCCGGGAGCTCTAGGTGTAATTCCCACTGAGGTTGTGAACGCGGCTGATGGGGGTTTTGCCTCCGATGCCGGTATGGGTTCGGTGATGATTGTAATGGTGGAGCCATGCCGGGTAGGTGGCGGCGCGCTCGGTTTCTGAGGTGTAGGGCCGGGCGTAGGCCCATTCGGTGGCGAGGGTGCGGTTGAAGCGTTCCACCTTGCCGTTGGTTTGGGGTCGGTAGGGGCGGGTGCGCCGGTGTTTGAGGTGCGGTCCCAGGGCTGCTGCGAAGGTCCGGGAGCGGTAGCAGGACCCGTTGTCCGTGAGCACCGCTTTGACGGTGATGCCGTGGGCGGCGAAGAATGCGGCGGCTCGCAGCCAGAAGGCGGCGGCCGTTTCCTTCTTTTCGTCGTTGAGGATTTCGGAGTACGCGAGCCGGGTGTGGTCATCGACGGCATGATGCAGGTAGGCATAACCGGTCCCGGCACGGCGGTTCCGCTGCCCCTTGGCGCGTCCGAGGGCGCGGTGTCCGCCGCCGTCGGGGATGCGCCCAAGCTTCTTGATGTCCACGTGGATCAGGTCTCCGGGGTTCTCGTGCTCGTAGCGCTGCGGTGCAGGTGTGCGAACGGGCAGACCGGTGCCCTGATCCAGGCAGGCCAGCCGGGGCATCCGGTACCGGGTCAGGACCTTGCCGACGGTGGAGCGGGCCAAGCCCAGGTGGGCCGCTATCCGGTGCGGTCCCCACCGCCGATTGAACCTCAACCCCACAATGCGGCGTTCGGTGCGTACGGGGGTGCGTTTCGGGCTCCGCCGCGGGCGGGAGGACGCGTCAGCCATGCCGTCCTCACCACGGACCCTGTAGCGGTCCACCCACTTCTTGGCCGTCGCTGGTGAGCATTGAAAACGTTCCGCGGCCCGGCGCAACGTCCAGCCCTCCTCAACGACCAAACGGGCCAGCTTCGCCCTGGCCTTAGGTGTCAGATCGGCGTTGGCATGGGTAACGTAGGACAACGAGAGCCTCCTGGCGTCGAGATGAGTGTGGTAACCCAAATCGATACCGGAGGCTTTCGCCTTTTACATCACGCCACGCTGTTCACAACCTCCATGGGAACTACATCTAGGAGGAGGTGGTGAGGGGGCTAGTTACGGGAGCCGCCGGAGTCACGGACGATCAGCCGGGGCGCCAGGCGCACTTCCCTCGGTTTGAGTTCGGGTTGTTCCAGCCGCTGGATCAGCATTTCGGCGGCCAGGGTTCCGAGTTCTTCCACGGGTTGTGCCATGACGGTCAACCGGGGGTCGAAAAGGTCGGCCCATTCAAAGTCGTCGAAGGCTGCCAGCCCAATATCGGCCGGAACACGGAGGCCCAGTTCCCTGAGGCCCCGCATGGCCCCGATGGTCATTTGGTTGTTGGCGGTAATCAAGGCGGTTGGCGGCGAAGGCAGTGCCAAGAGCTCTTTGATGGCCTGGGCTGCCGGGCCGGCTTCCGAGTGTCCATCGCGGATGAGGTCCTCATCCGGCTGGATCCCGGATCGTTCCAGTCCCAGGAGGTATCCTTCGGTGCGTTCTATGGATGTCCGCAACCCGCTGCGTCCGGAGATCAGTGCGATGCGGCGGTGTCCTCGCCCGGCAAGGTGCTGCACCAGCTGGGACATCGCTTCGGTGTTCTCCACCCCCACGGCATCGATGGGCTGCGTGGGATCCAGCTGTTCCGGTACACGGTCCAGCAGGACAGTGGCGATGCCCCTGCGGGAGATTTGCCGCAAAGCCTCGTGCGGGTCGGCGGAGGGAGCAAGGATGATCCCTGCCGGCCGTTGGGCCAGGAGGTCCCGGACAGCCCGCAATTCGCGCTCGGGATCGTCGTGGGTGTCGGCCAGCACCAGGCTGTAGCCAAGATCCGACAGGTGCTTCTCAATGGAGTGGACGACCTCCCCGAAGTACGGGTTGGACATCGCGGAGATGGCCAACCCGATGGAGTTGGTCTTGCCCGTGCGGAGGGACTTGGCGATCCCGTCGTTGACGTAGCCTGTGGCTTCGATGGCCGCCTTGACAGCCTTCTCCGTCTCCGGGGCGATGCGTCGGGTCTTGTTGACCACATGGGAAACCGTGCTTTGTGAAACGCCCGCCACACGGGCTACTTCGCTCATGGTCACCATGTGCTCTCCTTCCGCCGCCTCCATTGTTCCATCCGGCCTGTAGTTCGCCATCACGACGCTCTGTCCCACCGTCACGCGAAACGAATGATCAGGTCGGCGGACTCCATGGTGGTCCTGATGAAGTCCGCATTTGATTCATCCGAACCATGGACCCATTCAAGGGCCTTGGACCTGGCTTTGCCGAAGTGGACGTGGCGGTCGATGAGCCGCGCAACCCGAACCTCGTGGGGGATCTCCAGGTACCAGACTTCATCCAGCAACGCCCGCGCATCCTGCCACTGCGGAACCGGAGCGAGGAGGTAGTTGCCTTCGGTGATAACCACCGGGACGCTCCTTGGCACAGCGATCGAGGCGGCGATCGGCTCTTCCAGTCCCCGCCGGTAGGCGGGGGCGTAGACGACCTCTTCGTTCCGGGAACGAAGCCGCTGCAGCAGGGAATGGAACCCACCGATATCGAACGTATCAATGGCGCCCTTTCGTTCAAGCTTCGGCGAATCCTTGATGACCTCGTGGCCTAGGTGGAACCCGTCCATGGGAACCACCACGGCCGTATCACTGCCCAGTTTTGCGGCCAGTTGTTCGGCGAGGGTGGACTTGCCTGCCCCGGGTGCGCCGCACACGCCCAGAATGAACCTGCGGCCGGGGACCAAGCTGCCGAGTATGCGCTGCGACAGCAGTCCAACATCGGCCTCCAGGGTCTCCGGAAACGGCCGCTGCTTACTCAGCTCCATGGAAAGTACTCCTCGATGGATAGTGCCGGGCCGGCCGGCAGGACCAACCGGCCCGGGGGATTAGAACGCGAATTCGCTGACGTTTGCCGGCGTGACGGTCTTGGCTGGTCCGAGGATCACCACGTTCTGTTCTCCCACCGTGTAGGAGCCCAGGGTTCCGGCGTCGAAGGTCTCGCCCGCCTTGCCCGTGACGCTGCAGCCGGCAACGGCCTTGGCTGCGTAGAAGGACAGGTAGCCGAGGTCGGAGACGTTCCACCAGATGTCCTGGACGTTGCCTGTTTCGATGTGCTTCCTGATCAGGGAGGCGGGCGCGAGGCCCGTGAGCTTCACTTTGCCCAGCGCGCCAATCTCGTCCAAGGCAGTAGCGGCAGCGGGCAGGGAGATTCCGGCGGGGACAATGATGCCCTTGAGGTTCGGGTGGGTGGTCACCAGTTCCTTGGCGCGGTTGGCGCTGACGTCCGCTTTCTCCTCGCCATAGACGACGTCCACGAGTTTCATGCCGCTGAACTTCGACTCGGACTCAAGCCGCTTCTTGATATCGGCGATCCAGGCATTCTGGTTGACGGCTGTCTGGGTGGAGGACAGGATGGCAAATTCACCCTGGCCGCCCAGCAGATCGCTCATGCTGTCCAGCATCCCTGTGCCCAGTTCTTCGGTCTTGGCCTGGTTCACGAACAATGACCGGGCTTCCGGCGCCACATCCGAGTCAAAGGTGATGACCTTGATGCCCTGGGCCTGCGCCTTTTTCAATTCGGCCGCTGCGCCATTGAGGTCGCTGCCCGAGATGGCTATGACATCCACCTTCTGCGAGATCAGCTGCTGCACGAACGGAATCTGGGCTGCACCGGTCGCTTCGCTGGGTGAGGTGTAGACGACCTTGTTGCTGCCACCCAGTTCCGCCGCCGCTCTTTGGGCGCCGTCCCGGACTGTGGTCATGTAGGGATCGTCACCGAGCTTGGGAATGTACCCCACGGTGATGTTGTCCTTGGGGGTGCACTCGCCGGCATTGGCGGCGCCGCCTCCGGCGGGTGTACAGGCGGTCAGGGCAAGGCTTGCCAAACCGATGGCAGCTACTCCGGACAGGGCAGCCCTGGTGGTTGTACGCATTGAAGTCCTCCTGGGGATTGTTGGGGCTTGCAGGTGTGTCATTTGCTGGATGGAACGGATGGGGAAACTGGTTGCCCGCTGCCTGGACCGAGCTTTTGGGCCCTGGTTCTGCGGGCTGCCAGCGCTGAGGAGACGGTATTGGTGATGTTGGCCATGAGCAACGAGAGGATCAGGACGAGGCCGACCACTGCTGCTTGGCCGTAGGCGCCGAAGTTTTGTAGCTGGAGCATGCTCCGGATGGCGATGACCACTACCAGGGCCCAGAAAACGCCGGTCATGCGGCCTTTTCCGCCCAGGAAGCTGATCCCACCGAGGAAGACGACCGTTACGACGTCCAGTTCGTAGCCCAGCGCGCCGTCGGGAGACGCTGATGAGGTGATTCCCACGTGGATGACGCCGGCGAGGGCGGCGACCAATCCCGAGGTGACGAACAGCTCGAAGATGATCTTCCGGTTCTTGACTCCTGAATAGGAAGCGGTGGCCGGGTTGCCGCCGATGGCAAAGACGCGGCGGCCGAACGGGGTCTTGTGAAGCACGACGAGGAAGACCGGGGCCAGCAACAGGAACGGTACGATTGCCGCCGGGATGTAGGTGCCGAGGATAGAATCGTTGCCCAGGGAGATGATTTCCGGGGGCATGTTGCTGATGGGAGTGCCGCCCACCAGGACGTAGCACAGACCGCGGAACAGGGCCAGGGTACCCAGCGTGACTACCAGCGAGGGGAGGCCGAGGACGGCCACAAGGAAACCGTTGAGGACCCCGCAGGCCAGGCCCACCGCCAAAGCGGCCACTGCGGCCACGGGCGTGCTTCCTCCGGACTGGATCACCATGCCGAACGTGATTCCGGTCAGTCCGGCGATGCTTGCCACGGAGATGTCGATCTCCCGGGCAATGATCAGGAACACCAGGGGCAGGACCATGAGTGCCTTGGCTGCCATGCGGGCCACCGACGATCCAAGGTTGTAACCGTCAGCGAAGCCGGGCGTAGTGAGGACCGCCGTGAGGATCAAGAGGATGGCGAAAGCCCCGAGGAGCCCTTCCCAGGTCAGCAGCCGCGCTTGCAGGCGGTGCAGGGGAGCAGCGGTTGATGCGATGGACATGTCAGTTTCCCTTCGCCTTCTTGTGGCGGTTATGGAGGATGACGTCGACGGCGACTGCCGCGATGATGGCCGCACCGTAGACGGCCTGCAAGTACTGGTCAGGGACGCCTGCGATGGTGAGGACCTTTCGGATGGCCAGGAGGCCCAGGGTGCCGATGAGGACTCCGACCACTGTTCCCGAACCGCCACGGAGGGCCACTCCGCCGACCACCACTCCGGCGATGACGGCGGTCTCCAGTCCGAAGGCCACCTGCCCGTCAACGTAGGGGTAGTACGAGGCCCACATGGCTCCGACTGCTCCGGCCAGCAGCCCGGAGATGGTGAATGCGCTCAGGGTTCGCCGCTTTGCCGGAATGCCGATCAGCTCTGCGCCCGCAGGATTGGATCCGGCGAAGTAGGTCTCCCTGCCTTTCGAGGTCCACCACAGCAGGAAACCTGCTGCACCGAAAACAACGACGGCGGTCAACAAGACCGGAGAGATCCCGAGGATTTCCGACTTGGTCATGGCGAGCCAGTCTGAGGGGACCTGTTCCGGTTTCACGCGGTCACCGGATGAAATGATGCTGAGGATCCCGCGATAGAGGGCCAGGGTTCCAAGCGTGACAACGATTGACGGCACTCCGCCGTAGGCAATGACAAGGCCGTTCAGGAGGCCGCACAGCAGGCCGACCAGCAGGGCAACTGCAATGCCCAACAGGATCGGGGCGTCAGGTACCGCCCGCATTGTGGCGGCCGAGACGTACGCAGCGAGTCCAAGGGTGGAGGCAACGGAAAGATCGATGTTCCGCGTCAGGATCACCAGCATCTGTCCGATGCCGATGATTCCGAGCATCGCCGAATAGTCCGCGAGATCGTGCAGGTTGTCGCCGGAATAGAAGTTGGTGTTCAACAGGCTCAGGGGCGCCACTACGGCAGCAAGGGCCAGGAACAGCCCCACCTCCCGTCGTCCAAGCGCTTGTTTCAGCCACCATCCGACGCCGTTTCGTGAAGGGGGCGTCGGCTCCTGGGGGCGGGTGGCCGGGGGAGGGGTGGACGGGGCGTTACTCTTGCTCTGCGCCGCTGCCGTCAGTCCAGCAGCTGGGGTGTCCCCGCTCCGTGCGGAGGAGTGGACTCCCGTGGCAGCCAGGCCGATGTCGTACTGGTTGGCATGTTCGCGGTCGAACTCGGCGACCAGGTTGCCGTGCTTCATAACGTAAATTCGGTCACAGGCGCCCAGGAGCTCGGGCATGTCGGAGGAGATCATGAGGATGGCGATCCCTTGGGCTGCCAGTTCGCGGATGATGCGGTGCACCTCGGCCTTGGCCTGGACGTCGATGCCCTGGGTGGGCTCGTCCAGGATCAGGAGCCGCGGGTTGGTGGCCAACCATTTTGCGAGAACAACTTTTTGCTGGTTTCCACCTGAGAGGTTGCCGATGGGCTGGCTATAGCCGGCGAATTTGAGCTTCATGCGCTGGAGGGGGCCCTGGACCATGGCCAGTTCGGCCTTGGTGCTGATCAGCCCCCAGCGGGTGGTCTTCGTAATGACCGGCAGGGTGGCGTTGTCCAGGATCGAGAAATCTTCCACGATGCTCTGGCCGCGCCGGTCCTCGGAAACATAGGCAATGCCTTCTGCGATGGCGCGGGCGGCGGACTTGATCGACACCTTGTGGCCGTCCAGGAGGATTGTCCCGGATGTTGGCCGTTCGATGCCGAAGACCGCCCGCGCGACTTCCGTGCGGCCGCTGCCGATGAGCCCGGCCATGCCCACGACCTCGCCGGCCCGGACAGTGAGGTCGATATTGTGAAACTGGCCCTGGTGCGTCAGTCCCTGGAGTTCAAGAACCGTGCCACCCAAGACTGCAGCCGACCGTTCGTAGAGGTCTCCGAGTTCGCGGCCGACCATGAGTTTGACGATTTCGCGCTCGGTGATGTCGGAGGCGCGGACCGTGTCCACCAGGGCGCCATCACGCAGGACGGTCAAACGGTCCGCGATCCGGAAGATTTCCTCCAGGCGATGACCGACGAACATCATGGCAACGCCCTGTTCCTTCAGCCGGTCGATCACGTCGAAGAGACGGTCGACCTCTGCCGTGGTGAGGGACGCAGTGGGCTCGTCCAAAATCAGGACTTTGGCTTCGGAGACCAAGGCGCGGGCAATTTCCACGAGCTGCTGCTCTGAGACCCGCAGTGAACCGACTGGCATGCTGACGTCGCGGTTAAGCCCCAGCGTGTGCAGGACCTTCTGTGCTTGGACTTTCATCCCGGCGTGGTCGAGGAGGCCCGCACGGGTCTTCAGCGGTTGTCCGGCGAAGACGTTCTCCGCGATCGACAGGTCGCCGAACAATCCCGGGTGTTGGTGGACGACGGCCACGCCGTGGCGGTGTGCGTCCATGGCAGTGGCGAAGTGAACATCCCCGCCTGCGATGCGGACCGTGCCGGCATCGGGGTGGTAGACGCCGCCGAGCATCTTGACGCAGGTGCTCTTGCCTGCGCCGTTTTCTCCGACGAGCGCCAGTACCTCGCCCGTGAACAGCGAGAAAGAAACATTCGAGACGGCGACCGTTGATCCAAAGATCTTGGAGACGCCGGACAGCTCGGCGGCGGGCGCAGGCGCATAGGTGCCTGGCGCCAGGTTCCCCCCTTCTTTGGTTGAGGTGAGTTGGGCTTGTGATACATCCACGATGATGTCCTCCGTGCGGTAGGGGCAACCGAATCAAATCGGGAAGCATTCGTATGCGCATTCGTATGCGCATGTGATGCAAATGACAAGTACCTACTGTGAGGAGGAGGCTCACCGCTCGGACGGTGTCATATGTGGACGCCAAAAAGGGGTGCCGCCGGGCTGATGACAACCCGGCGGCACCCCGACTGTAGTTGGGGCCCAGTGGTCTTAGGGGACTCGCTGATCGCTGGAACCTTCGTACGCTGGGGCCCTCGTTAGTCGCCCGGGCTGGTGCCGTCAGCCGAGAGCAGTCCCGTACTTCACTTACTTCGTGCCGGCCGCGCCGCTCGTCGTCTGGTCGCCGTCGTACTCCGCGGACTCAAGGGCCTCGCCCACCGCGACCCCGTCCACGGCGGCCGCGCCGTCCGGCAGCCGGGGGTTGTCCCGCTCCGCAGTACGGCGGGTCTTGAGCAGGCTCGCCAAGGTGGCGACGGCGATGGTGCTGCCGATGAAGAGCAGCGAGAATCCGATGGGGATCTCAGGTACCCAGAGGAGCGGCTCGCCACCGTTGATGAAGGGCAGCTCATTGACGTGCAGGGCGTGGAAGACGAGCTTCACGCCGATGAACGCAAGGATCACGGCAAGCCCCTGGGCGAGGTAGATCAAGCGTTCGAGCAACCCGCCGATGAGGAAGAACAGCTGCCGCAGGCCCATCAACGCGAAGGCGTTGGCCGTAAAGACGATGTACGCCTCGCTCGTCAGGCCGTAGATCGCGGGGATGGAATCGACGGCAAAAATGAGGTCTACGAAGCCGATGGCAATGATCGTCAGCAGCATCGGAGTGATGAAGCGCGTCCCGCCCTTCTTCACGGTGAGCCGGTCCCCGTGGTACTCGTTGGTCACGGGCAGGACACGGCGCACCAGGCCCATGAACTTGCCGTTGGCCGGGTTGGAGTCATGTCCGCCGAACGCCTGCCGGTAGGCCAGGACAAGCAAGAGCGCGCCGAAAATGTAGAAAATCCACGAGAAGTTCTCGATCAGTCCGGCGCCGATGGCGATGAACGCCCCCCGCAAAATCAAGGCAATGATGATCCCGATCATCAGCACTTTCTGCTGGTACATCTTCGGTACGGCGAAACCGGTCATCACGATGAGGAACACGAAGAGGTTGTCGATCGACAGGGCCTTCTCGGTGAGATAACCCGCGAAGTACTCGCCGCCGAACGTCCAGCCCGAGACGACGCCGATGCCGACACCGAACAGGACGGCCAGGATGATGTAGAACGCGGACCAACGTGCGGATTCGGCGATGCCCGGTTCGTGGGGTTTGCGCACATGGGCAAAAAACTCGTAGACGAAGAAGAGGATCGTCACGCCGATGGTGATAAGCCAGATCAGGGGTGTGACTTGCATGGGAGCTCCAAAGGGTAGGCGTCGGATACAGGCGCCAAGGTCTCCTCCGCCCGGATGGAACCGGGACCGATGACCCGGGATGCATTGCTGCATCCGTAATGACGGATCAATCGCTAATGGGAGTACTCCCCTTGATGGAAAAAATAGTAGCGCCCCGCAGCGTGCCCTCTCAACCCAAGGCATCCTGCGAGGCGCTGTGCCCGGCTTAGTGCACGTCCACAGGCGCTTCGTGTCCGGTGTGTTGGACCGCCGGGTTCCAGGTCATCCGCACAATGAAGTGGCCTTCGGCGGTTGACTTGGCGACGAGCGCTCCTGCGTCGCCGGCGAGCTTGATGCCGAATTCGATTTCCAGGGTTTCCGGAGCGAGCTCCTGCATCGAATCCAGTGCGGCCGTGGCGGCCGGACGAACGCTGGCGAGGGCGTCTTCCAGGCGCCGGCCGACATCCAGGATGCCTTGTTCGTTGCGCCCGGGGTGGTCCACTCCGAAGCTGCCGTCTTCAACCTCCACCAGCACTGTTCCGGCGCCAACTTCATATCTCAGTACGTCCGTCACGGCTACTCCTGCTGTGAATTAAAGCGGTGGCCCACAATGTCCCTCCCATGATCAGTTACGGCCTGCCGGTGCAACAGGGACAAAGGACCTATTAATCCGTAGAGCTGCCATCCTGGCTGGGAGGTACGACGACGGTCGGGCACGGAAGGTGGGTCAGTACACCATGGGTTGTGGAGCCAAGGACCAGGCGGGCGAAGCCGCCCCGGCCATGGCTGCCCATGACCAGCATCCGGGCACCAGAGGCAGCATCGGTGAGGGCACGGACCGGTTCCTTGCCGGGTTCGAGCACTTTGTGAACAACCAGGTCCGGGTAGGTGCTGCGGAGGCCCGCAACCGTTTCGGACAAGATGACGCGTTCCTGCTCATCCATCAGTTCCGCCAGCTCGGCCGGTGCCAGCCCCGCGTCGCTGACCGGGTCCGGAGCCTGATAGGCGTGGAGGACGGTGAGTTCCTCCCCTTCCCTGTCCGCCTCCGCGGCGGCGAACTCGACCGCACGCAGCGAAAGTTCGGAGCCGTCGGCGCCCACCACGATGCCGCTCCCGCCATCCGCGTCAGCAGTACCGACCACTGCGAGAGGAGCCGGTGTAACTCCTGCGATCTGCAGGGCCCTGTCGGTAAGGGTGCCGCCAAGATGCGGACTTCCGGAACCGACCACCACGAGCCCGACGTTCGGGCCGTAATGGCCCAGTGCGCCGGCGACGCTGCCGGTCAGCAGCTCGGTGGTGGCATCGATACCGAATTGCCCGCTCACCCGGGAGGCGGCCGACGCCAGCAGCTCCTCTCCGGCCTTCCGGAGCTGTTTGTTCCACGTAGCGGGGTTCAACGACCAGTGGTCGTCGGCCACATGGAGGATGACCAACGGCACATGGTGCTTGCGGGCCCGTGAAGCGGCCCACCCAAGGGCCGCTTCACTTTGTGGAGAATCCTTGACGGCCACAACGATTGGGTTGGTGGTGCTCATGGCGATGCTTCTTTCTTCTGTCCGGCCGCGCCCGGCCGCGCCCGGCCGCGTCCTGCCGCGTTAGGAATGCATGGACCTCACGAGGCAGGTGCCTGCCGACCCATAGTGTCCTGGGCTACAGGCCACACCACCCGCGTTTGCCACGTGGCGGGGTCCGGTTCCCTGACCGGATCGCTGAGGTAGAACTCCCACATGGTGTCTGAAGGCGTCTTGCCCTCTGCGCTCATTCGCTCAACGATGAGCGCGTAGGTTTTTTCGAGGGTGTCGTACGGGCCCCGATGGATGGCCTCGAAAGCTTCGGACTCAGGCAGTTTGCTGGCTGCCACGTCGCTGGTACCCGTGAAGTTGGGGGTGATCGGAAACCCGGCTTCCACATCAACGGTGTCCGTCGGCATGCCGTGATACATGGCAAAAGGCGGGCCAACAGGGCTTGCATGCTGGGCCTGCGCCGCTGCCATGACGGCACCGAAGGCCCGGCCGAAAAAGTCGGTAAGTCCGGTCATTGCCACGCGCTCGCGGACCACTGCAGTGTGCTGCTCCGGGGACGTGATGGGCCGGGGCTGGGGTTCGATGGTAGCCATAACACCAGAATCGCCTCACAGCCTGCCCGGCGGCAGGGCCAAAGGACCCTAAGCCACGGGTAGGGAGCCCCGGTGCCGTGGCGCTGGTGCTCACAACGCCCTGGCCAGGCTTCGCCGGAGCAGCCAGGTTCCCAGGACCAACAGACCCGCAGCCATCGCTGCCAGGACTCCCAGGTGCGGAAGGATGTCCTGCAAGGCCGCTTCGTGCCGCTGGACCTCAGCGATGGCATCGTAGGCCCAGCGGTGCGGAGTGAAGCGTGACACCGCAGCCATCGGTTCGGAAAAGAACTCAGGCGGCACCATGCAACCGCCCAAGCCGGCCACCACCAATCCCAAACCTATGCCCACACCGGTTGCGGCGCCGTCGTGGTCCAGCATCGAGCCGACCACCATCGCAGCTGCCGCGGCCACAAGGCTGAAGACGCCGACCACCAGCATCGCGAGCCACAAGTTCCCCCAGTCAACTCCGAACAGCAGGGCGGTACCCAGCAGGATATAGACGCCTTGGACCCCTGCGATGGCGAATCTGCCCAAGGCCAGTCCCGTCATGGTCCGGGCGGCGGTCACCGGCGCCGCCAAGGCGCGGGAGATCACGCCGTAGCGGCGCGCCTGGATCAGGGCGGCCGCGCCTGTCAGGGAGCTGAGGAAGACAAACAGCAGCAGTTGTTGGGCAGCGCCAAGGTCGAACCGGCCCAGGCCCCGGAACTCCGAGGAGACACCGCCGGATTCCATCACCTGCACCGTGGGTTCAACGGCGGAGGTTTTGGCACGTGCCAGGGCCGAGCGCGCGGCGTCCTCCGTCACGCCGCCGTCCATGAGCGCCCGTAATTGCAGCTGCGTCCTGCCCAGGTCCCGGACTGTTGCCCGCAAAGCCTGCAAAGCGGTCTGCCCTGAAGCATCGGGCGCGGCGAGAACCTCAAGTTCCACCGGTCCGGCGTCGTCATAGGCTTTCCCGGCCTGCTCGCTGATGAAAAGTCCGACGTCGGTGCTGCCGCGGCTTACGTCGCGGCGAACCGCGGACGCCGCGTCCGGGCGGACGGTGAGGCCTTCTGCCTTGAGTCGGTCCGTGAGGTCGCGGGCCAGGGGCGTGCCCTCGCCCCCTGCCACAGCCACTATTGGTCCCGCGGACCCCACCCCGAACTGGATTCCCAGCAGGAGGATCAGCATCAGGGGAAAAATGAAGACGAAGAAGATGTTGGACCGATCCCGGAAGAACCGCCTCAGCTCCACACCGGCAATGGCCAGCACGGGGTTCATTGCGCCGCGCTCCGATCGGGAATGAATCGGGAGAGGAGCGTACAGGCAGCGGCAAAGATCCACATGACGCCAAGGGGTCCCAGGACGTCCCCGATTCCGCCGCCCCCGGCTGATATTCCCAGCCCGCGGATGAAAGCCCCCACTGGATTCAACTCCAGCACCGTTGCCAAGAACCCCGTGGATTGAAGGGGAAAGAAGGCGCCGCCTGCGATTCCCAGGACCATGGCAATAATTGACTGGGCTACGTTGGCTTGTTCAGCCGAACGGACCAGCCGCACCACGATGAAGGTCAGGCTGGTAGCCGCTGCTGCAGCCGACATGACCAGCAACCCCACCACTACCGGAGAACCGAAAGCCACCCCGAAGAACACCATGCCGCTGGTGAGCAGGACCGTGCTGGCGGCTACCCCCAGCAGGAACCCGACCACGGCCTTGGACGCCGTGATGGTCCATGGGGGGACCGCGACGGACCTGATCCGGGCAAACGTTCCTTGTTCCTTTTCCACCAACAGCCCCACTACGCCAAAACCCACAGTGAACAGCAGGAACAACCCGGTTTGTCCGGCCACGAGCGAGGCGCTGAGGGGTAGTTGCTCCGTGGGTGCCGTAGATTCCTTGAGCGCCATCAGCGGTGAGGCAGCCGCCGTCGACCGTGCGAGGTCGCTTGCTGCGGCTGGGGAGAGGCCGGCGATCCGGCCTGCTGATGCGGTGAGGGAGGCGGCATGGAGTTCGTTGACGACCTCCTTGACTACGGAGATGAGCACATCGGTTTCCAGTGAGGGGGTGGAGCCCCTCGTGAGCTGGAGGGTAGCGGCCCTTCCGGTTGTCAGTGACTCGGTGAAATCCTTCGGGATGACAATACCGAGTGAACTCCCGCCGTCAAGGGTGGTCCGGGCGACGTCGCCGGGTGCCACCCGCTGAACGGAAACCTCCAACGCAGGCGAGGAGACCAAGGACTCCAGGACAGCATCGCCCAGCGGCCCTTCGTCCTCGACGCCGGCGATGACGGTCACGGGCTTGAGGGCCGGACCGTCGTCGCCCAAGCCCCCGAAAGCCAGGTTGAGCACGGTCATCAATGCCACGGGCACCAAGAGGCCGAATATCAGGACTGATTTGTCCCTGAGCCGTTGCTTGAGGTCGTTGGCCACCAGGGCCGTGAGTGCGTTCACGTCAATCCCTGAGTGCCTTCCCCGTGAGATGGAGGAAAACTGATTCGAGATCCGGCCTGGACACTTGGACGGACGTGACATGCATGCCGGCCGTTGCAGCTCCCGTCACGATCGAGGCGAGAATGCGGGGCCCGTCGGAAACCGTCAGGGTCAAGCCTGAGGTCCCCATCGGGCTTATCCGTTTGACGCCCAGTATCCCTCTGATGGCCTGGGCCGCTGCCGCCATATCCCCGGTGCCTTCCAGATCGATGCGGTCAGCTCCACCGGTCAGGGTGATGAGTTCGTCGCTGCTGCCTTCCGCCTGAACGCTGCCCTGGTCAAGGATGGCTATTCGGTCGCAGAGGCGTTGGGCCTCTTCCATGTAATGGGTGGTATACAGCACGGCAGTGCCTGCGGCGGACAGTCGATGCACGGCGTCCAGGATGGAATTGCGGGATTGCGGGTCGACGCCCACCGTCGGCTCATCCAGGATCAGCAAATGCGGACGGTGCAGCAGTCCGATCCCGATGTTCAGCCGCCGCTTCATGCCGCCCGAGAACTTCTTGGTTTGCTCCTTGGCCCGGTCGCTCAAGCCGAGAAGATCCAGGACTACGGTGACCCGGGCCTCCCGCTCCTTACCGCGCAGCCCTTGCAACCTGCCGAAGAAGTGCAGGTTCTCCCGGGCGCTGAGGTCCGGATAGATGGCAAGCTCCTGCGGTACCAGCCCGATGTTCCGCTTGGCCTGGATGCTTGAGGGGGACATGGCGGTGCCGGCAACGTCCACGCTGCCGGCGTCGGGAGGGAAAAGTCCGGCAACCATGGAAATAATGGTGGTCTTCCCGGCACCGTTCGGCCCCAGGAGGCCGAACGTCTCACCCGGGCGGATCTCAAACGATACGTCGTTGACCGCCGTGACGTCGCCGAATTTCTTGACCAGGTGGCTGACCGTCAGGACTCTGTCCGTGATGGTGGTGGTCGTTCCGCCAGTCACCATGGAACCTATTCCAGGCCTGCCCTGGTGGCCTCGTTGAGCGGAGTGTCGAACGAGTTGGTTGCGCTCAGGTCGAATCGCCGTCCGGTGATGGAGTCAGGAACTATCACGTACAGCAGTTCCTTGCCGACCCCCTGCCAGGGGAACATGCCCCGGCGGGCCTCGGTGAGGCCGGGGCTGGAGGGGCCGGCCTGCGTCGCCTGGCC